>NZ_LZMO01000039.1:0-19548 GCF_001665715.1 Gordonia sp. 852002-10350_SCH5691597 | reverse complement strand
GTCGAAACCAGCCATATCCGCGCTGGTGCCTGTGGAGAGAGCGCTCGTGCTCTGTCCGGCGCACTGGGTAAACATAGGGATGTCCGGTCTTATGTACATCCTGGAATGCGCTGACGGTAGCTACTACGTCGGCAGCACTCGCGACGTCGAGAAGCGCGTCGACCAACACAACAGTGGTAAGGGCGCGGCGTACACCAGCGGCAGGAGGCCGGTCCGCCTGGTCTACTGCGCCGAGTTCGCCGCGATCGCCGAAAGCCTACGCATTCGAGAAGCGGGTGCACGGGTGGTCGCGAGCCAAACGTCGTGCATTGATCGACGGGAACTTCGATGCGCTGCGTGTGTACTCACAGCGCGGCTATCGGCGGTGATGTCGTGGCCGGGAGCTGGTTTCGACTCGGCACCTCGCTGCGCTCGGGGCCGGCTCAACCAGCGGTGGGGCGTGCGGTGGGCGTTGGTGATGAATACTGAACCGCATGGTCATCGGCATCGTTGCTGCGATCCTCGCGGCGTTGGCGTACGGCACGGCGTCGGTGCTGCAGGCGCGCGGTGCGCAGAGCGTCGAGGACGGCACGGTCGGGGCAGCGCCGTCGTTGCGTTCGACGATCACGGCCATGCTCACGGTGTCGTTTCTGCTCGGACTGGTTCTCGATGTGGTCGGCTTCGCTGGAAACCTGGTCGCGGACAGGCTCACTCCACTCTTCCTCGCGCAGCCCATCGTGAGTGCGAATCTGGTTGTCACCGCGGTGTTGGCGACGGTGGTCCTCGATGCCCGACTCAGCCGTCGAGAGTGGACCGCGGTGGCCGTCGTGGTGATCGCGCTCGTTGTGCTCGGTATCGGCGCTGGCGAAGAGGGGCACCGCGACCACAATTGGCTGCACTGGGCACTACTCGGGGTAGGTGTCGGGCTCTTCGTGGCGGTCACTGCCGTGACCAGAGTGATTCCGAGGGGAGTCGCCGTTGTCGCGGGACTCGGCGGCGGTGCACTGTTCGGTCTGATGGCCGTGGCGATCAGGATTCTCGACGGCGTCGACCCGTTCGACGTCGGCGCGATACTCACCGACCCGGCCGCATACGCGGTGGCGATCTGCGGCGTCGGCGGGTTCTATCTGTTCACCGTCGCGCTGCAGACCGGGGCCGTCAGCGCCGCGGCGGCGTCGATCGTGGTCGGCGAAACGGTGGTTCCCAGCGCGCTGGGGATTGCGCTGCTCGGCGACAGCACACGTCCCGGCTGGGCGGTGCCGACGCTGATCGCGTTCGCCGCCGCGGTGAGCGGCGCGATCGTCGTCGCGACATCGTCCGCCGTCGAGGCGACGGAGTCCGCGGCCTGACGACGCAGGCCGCGGATGGAGCTGTGGCGCTGGACCACCGCTGATCGAGCTTGTCGAGATCACCAGCGGGGGCCCACCGCTGATCGAGCTGGACTACCGCTGATCGAGCTGAACTACCGCTGATCGAGCTTGTCGAGATCACTCGCCGCGCGGGGGTGGTTTCGACTCGGGTGTTCGCTGCGCTCACGCCCGCTCAACCAGCGGGGGTCAGCCGCCACCGCTGATCGGGCTGGACTACCGCTGATCGAGCTGAACTTCCGCTGATCGAGCTTGTCGAGATCACTTGCCGCAGCGGGTGTGGTTTCGACTTGGGTGTTCGCTGCGCTCACGCCCGCTCAACCAGCGGGGGCCTCCACCGCTGATCGAGCTTGTCGAGATCACCAGCGCCCGGCGGTCAGACGCTCGCCGCGCTGGCGGTCACCTGCACGCGGTGGGCGTCGTTGAGGTTCTCGACGGCCGCCTCGATTTCGGCGGCGCGCTGCTGGCCGTCCCAGCCGAGGATCTCGGCCATCGCGTCGCCGAGTTCGGTGAGTACGGCCGCGGTCACTCCGCCGACGAAGGCCAGATCTGTTCTGCGCAGCAGGATGTCGCTGATGTGCACGGCCTGCTCCGTCTCGATCATGTAGCGCAGCTCCGCCGTCGAGAGACCGCTGGCGGGCAGCGGTGCGTCGGGGCCGGCGGTGATCGCTGCGATGACCTCGCTGGCGCGGGTGCCGTAGCGGGTGAGCAACTCGTCGGCGCGGTCGGCGGGAACGTCGCCGCGTCGACTTGCCACCCATGCCCGACGTTGCGCGTCGGTGGTCGGGTAATCGCGGCCGCCGCCGATGGGCAGGCCGACGGTCGAGACCTGTCGGGCCGCGCCGAGCAGCTCCATGATGCGATCCGACAACTGCTCGCCGAGGGCGCGGAAGGTGGTCCACTTGCCGCCGACCAAGCTCAGCACGGGAACCGAAACCCCGGGCAGCTCAGTACGTTCGACGTTGTAGTCGCGCGAGACGAAGCCCGGCGTCGTGTCGTCGTGGCGGGGCAGCGGGCGGATGCCGGAGAACGAGTACACGATGTCGTCGCGGGAGACGGCGATATCGGGGAACACGTGCCTGATGAGGTCGAAGAAGTAGTCGATCTCGTCGTCGGTGCATCGCGTCGGCTTGCTCGGGTCGGCGTCGATGTCGGTGGTGCCCACCAGAACTCGATCCTTGAGCGGGTAGATCAGCACGATACGACCGTCGGAGTGCTCGAAAAAGATCTCGCGTCCACGAGTGGCCTCGACGAGGTCGGGGTGATCGAGAACGATGTGAGATCCCTTGGTGCCGCCCATGTATCGGGTGTCGCCGCCGAGCGCGTCGTTGGTGAGATCGGTCCACGGACCACTCGCGTTCACGATGACCTCGGCAGACACGGTGAACTGTTCACCGCTGACACGATCGGCGAGCACCACCTCGCCGTCGCGAATCGCGATGGCTTCGACGTGGTTGGTCGCACGGGCGTGCGGGCCGGTGGCCAGACCGTCCTTGAGGACGTCGAGTGCCAGACGCTCGGGATCGTGCACCGATGCGTCGAAATAGGTTGCGGTGTAACGAATGCCGGAGTTCAGTCGCGGCATGTCGGCGCGGGCCTTGTCGCCTGCGCGGAACTTGTGACGCGGCACCCGGCGCTTGCCCGCACCGGAGAAGGCGTCGTACATGACCAGTCCGGCCTTGATCAACGCCGCGCCCCGCTCGTTGGGTTTGCCGGTGTTGTGGGTGAGAAAACGCCTCGGCGCGTTGAGGATTCCGCTGAACGTCGAGAAGATCGGGACGGTGGTCTCGAGAGGCTTCACATAGTGGGGTGCGATCTCGAGGAGTCCGTTGCGCTCGTGCACCGACTCACGGACGAGTCGGAACTCGCCGTTCTCCAGGTAACGGATGCCGCCGTGGATCATGTGGCTCGACGCCGACGACGCGCCGCTGACCCAGTCGTCGCGCTCGACGAGCACGACGTCGATGCCCTGCAGTGCGAGGTCGCGGAAGGTGGAGATGCCGTTGATGCCGCCACCGATGATGAGGACCTGTGCCGACGGGCGCTCGGTGAGCGTCGCGACGCCTGGCCGGAGCGGTGCGGTCGAGGTGGTGTTTTCGGTCATGATTCCATCCTGATGGTCACTGCACATAAGAGCAATACTTCTGAACATATGTGCACGGGTGGGTTTTGCTGGTAGAACGTGTGGGGTGGAACGAGTCGCGGCCGACGATCCGAAGCGCACTGCACTCGCGGTGCGTGCGGCGCATCTGTACTACATGCAAGACCTCGACATGGCCGCCATCGGTCGCGAGATGGGCATGAGCCGCTCGTCGGTGTCGCGACTGCTGAGCTTCGCCCGCGCCACCGGCCTCGTCGACATCACGATCCACGCGCCGGCGGGTAGAACCGGCGAGGTTGCTGACGAGTTCGGCCGACGCTTCGGTGTCAACGCATCGGTCGTCCCGACGACCGCGCAGATGTCCGACGCCGACAGACTCGAGCGCGTCGGCCAAGAAGCCGCGCGTTCGCTGGGCAGGGCGCTGGAGGCCAATACGACGCTCGGCGTGGCCTGGGGTGCGACGATCAGCGTCGTCAGCAGACACGTTGTGCCCAAGGAACTGTGGAACACGCAGATCGTGCAACTCAACGGCGCGGGCAACCCGACGAGTTCGGGAATCGACTACGCCAGCGAGATCCTCCGCCGGTTCGCCACGGCGTATTCGGCTCGCGTGGAACAGTTTCCGGTGCCCGCGTTCTTCGACGACCCGAACACCAAGGTCGCACTGTGGCATGAGCGGAGTACCAAGCGAGTCCTCGACGTCCAGCAGATGATGAACGTGGCGCTCTTCGGACTCGGCGCCCCCGACGCCGACGTCCCCAGCCACGTCTACGCCGGTGGCTACCTCGAGCCCGCCGACTTCGCGTCGCTGCGCTCCGAGCGAGTCGTCGGCGACGTCGCGACGGTGTTCTACCGTCACGACGGCAGCGACGAGGGAATCGAGTTGAACAAGCGATCCTCCGGCCCGGACCTCGATGTGATCCGGGCCGTCCCCCGTCGTATATGTGTGGTGTCGGGAGAGTCGAAAGCCGCTGCGACAGAAGGTGCTTTCGCAGCGGGACTGATCACGGACATCGTGCTCGACGAGAACCTCGCCCGACTGCTCATCCACCGCGACACGACGCACCATGCGCGACGTGGCGGGTGAATGGCAGCCCGGCAACGGTGACATCGTCAGTCCACATCGACCCAGTCGAGCGTGCGCTCAACGGCCTTGCGCCACTGTTTGTAACCGGCTTCGCGCTGGTTCTTGTCCCACTCCGGCTCCCACCGGCGGGCTTCGTTCCAGTTCTCGCGCAGTTCGTCGGTGTTCTTCCAGACTCCGACGGCCAGCCCCGCCGCGTACGCTGCGCCGAGTGCGGTGGTCTCGGCCACGACCGGTCGGCTGACCGGGACGCCGAGCACATCGGCCTGGATCTGCATACACAGTTCGTTGGCGGTGACGCCGCCGTCGACCTTCAGAACATCAAGCGTCACACCGGAATCGGCGGTCATCGCCTCGGTGACGTCGCGCGTCTGATAGCAGATCGACTCCAGGGTGGCACGCGCGAGGTGCGCGTTGGTGTTGAACCGCGAGAGTCCGACGATCGCGCCGCGCGCATCCGACCGCCAGTACGGAGCGAACAGGCCGGAGAATGCGGGCACGAAGTAGACGCCGCCGTTGTCGTCGACCTGACGGGCCAGCGCTTCGGATTGTGATGCGCCGCTGATGATTCCGAGCTGATCGCGCAGCCACTGGACGGCGGAGCCGGTCACCGCGATCGAGCCCTCGAGTGCGTAGACGGGCTTGTCGTCGCCGAGCTGGTACGCGACGGTGGTCAGCAGACCTGACTTGCTGCGCACGATGTCGTTACCGGTGTTGAGCAACATGAAGTTGCCTGTGCCGTAGGTGTTCTTGGCCTCGCCGGGCGCGAAGCAGACCTGGCCGACGGTCGCTGCCTGCTGGTCGCCGAGCACACCGGTGATAGGAACCTCACCCGCAAGCGGTCCGGTCGACTCTGTGACACCGAAAGCCTTGGGGCTCGACGACGGCAGGATGTCGGGAAGCATCGCGCGCGGAATGTTGAACAGGGCCAACAGTTCGTCGTCCCAGTCGAGGGTCTCGAGGTTCATCAGCATGGTGCGGCTCGCGTTGGTCACGTCGGTGACGTGTTCGCCGCCGCGATAGCCGCCGGTGAGATGCCAGGTGAGCCAGGTGTCGGTGGTGCCGAAGATGGCGTCGCCGCTTTCTGCCGCCTCACGGACGCCCGGCACGTTCTCGAGGATCCACTGGATCTTGCCGCCGGCGAAGTAGGTGGCGGGCGGCAGTCCCGCTTTGTGTCGGATGGTGTCGCCGTGGCCGTTTCGTTCCAGGGCGCTGGCGATCTTGTCGGTGCGGGTGTCCTGCCACACGATCGCGTTGTAGTACGGACGTCCCGTTCGACGGTCCCAGACGACGGTGGTCTCACGCTGGTTGGTGATACCGAGGGCGGCCAGGTCGCTGGCCGTCAGTCCTGCTTTGCCGAGCGCTGTCTGGATGACGGCAGATGTCCGCTCCCAGATCTCGACCGGGTTGTGCTCGACCCAGCCGGCGCGGGGAAGGATCTGCTCGTGTTCGAGTTGATGGCGGGCGACCTCGTTACCTGCGTGGTCGAAGATCATGAATCGGGTGCTGGTGGTTCCCTGGTCGACGGAACCGACGAAATCTGGCATGGGTATGTCTCTCGTTCTTGATGAAGTCTGGGATCGGGGTGATGAGTGTGTTCAGTGTCGCGCGCTGACGTGCTCGGGTTCAGTGGGTTCGGAAACACCGATCTCCTGGCTGTCGTCGCCCTCGGTCGGCAGGAAGCGCTCGATGCCGAAGACGAAGATCGCGCCACCGATGAGCCCACCGATGATAGGCGCGACGATCGGTATCCAGAAGTAGAGTTCCGGACCGTTCGCGGAGTACATCGCGTCGCCGTAGCCGGTGATCAATGAGGCAAGTCGCGGACCGAAGTCACGCGCGGGGTTGATGGCGTAACCGGCGTTGGTGCCCCATGCCATGCCGATCGCGACGACGAGGATGCCGATGATGAGCGGCGCCATGTTGCCCAGCGGAGGATTGTTCACCACGCAGGTGAGGGCAAAGATCACGGCGACGAGGATCGCGGTGCCGACGATCTGGTCGATGAATGCGGTGGTCAGGGAGATGCCGCTGCCCGGGGACGTCGAGAAGATGCCCTGGGTCGCCTTGGTGTGGTCGGGGTCGATTGCCCTGATCTGATCGGCGTAGGTGTAGCGGACGATCAGCGCTCCGATGAACGCGCCGACCATCTGCGCGGCGATGAACGGCAAGACCTTGCGGCGGTCGAAGCCCTTGAACGCGGCCAGGGCGATGGTGACAGCGGGATTGAGGTGAGCGCCGCTGAGACGACCCGCGACGTAGACGGCGAGCGTGACGCCGAAGCCCCACGCAAACGCGATCGAGTTGTGGTCGCCCGCACCGAGCGCCTTGGGAAAGCCTCCGCAGACGACCTGGGCGACCACGCCGCAGCCGAACAGGATGAGGATCATCGTGCCCAGACATTCGGCGGAGAGTTCACCCACCAGCGGGATTTTCTTCGTCATGGTTTCACTCCTTTGTGACCGGCTCGATGTCCTGATGGTGTCGTCGGTACCTGCCGGATGGAACAAAAACTAGGCCGACGGTGTGACCCAGATCAATGATTGCCGTTCGACAATGTCGAACGAAGGTCGGCCATTCTCGATCGCGGGGGCTGTAGACGGCCGTAAAGTCGAGCATCGACACACGTTCACAAGGCTCATAGGACCAGTGGGATCCGAGGGAGGAGGCAAGGTGCCGGGACCAATCCAGTCGATCCAGCGCGCCGCCGCCGCGCTCGACCTGCTCGAGCGCAGTCCGCGGTCGTTGTCGTTACGAGAAATCGCGACTGAGCTGGGCTTACCGAAGGCAACCGTGCACGGCATCCTCAGCACCCTCCTCGACATCGGCTACGTCGATCAGGACGAGGACGGCTCCTACCTCACCGGTGCGCACCACAACGGCGCGCCGTCGAATCTCGACGGCAACGTGTTGCGGTCGGCGGCGATGGGGTGGTGCGACACCCTGGCGGCAATGCTCGACATGCAGGTCTGGCTCGAGGTGCTCGACACCGACGCCGCAGTTGTGGTGCATCACGTCTTCAGGCCCGACGACTCGCCCCAGCGGATGCGCGTCGGCGAGCGCGTGCCGCTACATGCGTCGGCAGGCGGGAAGTTGCTCCTCGCCTACTCGCAGAATCGGGATCGATTGTTGCGCAACATGATTCTGGACAGGTTCACCTCGGACACGGTTGTCTCGCGCACCGATCTCGCAGCCGAGATCGCCACCGTGCGTCAAACCGGATTGGCCACCGAACATGGCGAGTACGAACGCGGCAGTGCTGCGACGGCCATTCCCGTGCACGGGCGCAGGCCCGGTGAGATCGGCGCGCTCGTCGTGGTCGGACCACCGTCGACGATCTTTCGGTCGGGCACGCTGCCGCGCAACGTCGTGATCGATCAGATGCGACAGGCTGCGACGTCGATCGACCGGGAGTTGGGTGCTGCGCGGTGAGCGCGAAGGCCACCGACGGCTCGGTCGTCGCGGCGATCGATGTCGGGACGACGTCGTCACGCTGCATGCTCTTCGATAGGCACGGCCGCATGGTGTCGATCGCCCAACTCGAGCAGAAACAGACGTTACCGCGGCCGGGTTGGGTGGAACAGAACGCGCACGAGCTGTGGGTCAACGTGCAGAAGGTCGTACCCAAGGCACTCGCTCTCGCCGGCCGGACGCCGTCGGACGTCGTCGCGCTCGGTGTTGCCAACCAGCGCGAGACGACGGTCATCTGGGATCGACGCACCGGACGCCCCCTCGCCCCCGCGATCACCTGGCAGGACACGCGCACCGGGCCGATGGTCGACCAACTCGGCGAGCACGCCAGCGAGATCCGCGACGTGACAGGACTCGACCCGGCGACCTACTTCGCCGCGCCGCGTCTGCGCTGGCTGCTCGACAACATCGGTGGCGCTGAAGCGTCGGCCCAGCACGGCGAGGTCTTGTTCGGGACGCTGGAGACCTGGCTCATCTGGAACCTGACCGGTGGCCCCAAGGGCGGCATCCACATCACCGACGTCACCAACGCCAGTCGCACCCTGTTGCTCGATCTTCGACGACGCGACTGGAGTTCACGGATGCTTCGTCTACTCGACATCCCGGAGGCGATGATGCCGAGGGTTGTCGGCAGTAGTGAGGTGTATGCCAAGTGTGCTCGCGTGCTGCCGGGGGTGCCGATCGCCAGTGCGCTCGGTGATCAGCAGTCTGCATTGTTCGGCCAGACCTGCTTCACTCCTGGCGACGTCAAATGTACTTATGGCACAGGCGCTTTCGTGCTGATGAACGTGGGAACATCGATCGTTCCGTCGGCGCGTGGACTCGTCCCGACCATCGCCTACAGCCTGCCGGGTGAGGCCCCGGTCTACGCACTCGAGGGTCCGATCGCGATGACGGGCTCGCTGGTGAGCTGGTGTCGCGACCAACTCGGCCTGATCGACACCGCGCCGGAGATCGAGACGCTCGCACGGACCGTCGACGACAACGGCGGCTGCTACGTGGTCCCGGCCTTCTCCGGACTGTATGCGCCGCATTGGAATTCGGAAGCGCGAGGGATCGTGACCGGGCTGACGTCGTATGTGACGAAGGGTCATCTCGCCCGCGCGGTGCTCGAGGCCACCGCGTGGCAGACGGCCGACGTCGTCGAAGCGATGCGCGACGTCGCGGGGATTCAACTGCAGCGGCTGGCCGTCGACGGTGGGATGACGGCGAACAATCTGCTCATGCAGCACGTCGCCGACGTCCTCGACGTCCCCGTCATCAGGCCCTTCGTCTCCGAGACGGTCTCACTGGGGGCGGCATACGCCGCGGGACTGGCCGTCGGCTACTGGGACGATCTCGATTCGCTCCGAGAGAACCGGCACGTCGCGGCGTCGTGGACGCCGTCGATGGATCCGCAGCGCAGACGCCGTGAAGCCGCGGGCTGGCAATCGGCGGTGCGTCGAGCGCTCGCCGACGTCTGAGCGCCGAGACCCGATCGAGATGCCGCGGTGTCGGGTGCATTGCAGATCTCGTGGCGAAGCTTCGACATAGCGGCTAACGTCGAAACAGAGGTTCCTCTTCGCGTGACCGGGACGGGCGAGCGACGTCCCGGGAGTTCCGTTGTGTCGGCACCGGCCACGCCGCTGCTGCCGAGACTTCCGCATGACTACACGAAAACTGCGCGTGCCCACCTGAATTCGTGCCCACCCGAATTCGTACTCAGTGGCGTCGCGCCCGAGTGAAGTGAGGAAGCTTTGTCCGAGTCATGGTTTGGTAGCGACCCTTTCAGCAGCAACGACGCCTTCGGCGACATCTTCAACAGGTTCTTCGGCAGCAGCGGCACCCGTCCGCAGGTGCAGCGCGTCGACGTCAACCGATTGTTCAGTGACGACACCAAGCGACTGGTCTCGGCGGCCGCGCAGGCAGCCGTCGAGTGGGGGAACTCCGAGATCACGCCCGAGCATCTCCTGTACGGGGCCACGCAGGTCGAGCCGTCGCGTTCGATCATCGAGCAGACCGGGCTCGACCCGGAAACCGTTGCCTCACAGATGCAGGCGATCTCGTCGGTCGACGGCGGCGGCACCAGCGACGAGAGCCCCGGTCTGAGTCCGGCGGCGCGGCAGGCGCTGCGCAATGCACAACAGCAGGCGGCGCGTGCGAACGTCGGCTACGTCGGGCCAGAGCACGTACTCCTCGGCATCGCGATGTTGCCGTCCGACATCCCGGCCGCGCGAGTGTTGAAGGGCGGGGCGGGAATCGACGAGGGGCGCAAGTCGGAGGCCAAGCCCGCAGCGGAGTCGGACACCCCGACGCTCGACGAGTACGGGCGCGATCTGACCGAACAGGCCAGGGAGGGCAACGTCGATCCCGTGGTGGGCCGCAACGACGAGATCGAGGAGACCATCGAGATCCTCTCCCGGCGTCGGAAGAACAACCCGGTGCTGATCGGCGACCCCGGCGTCGGAAAGACGGCAATCGTCGAAGGACTCGCGCAACGCATCGTCAACGGCGACGTCCCGTCGACGCTCGCCGGGCGACGAGTGATCGCGCTCGACATGAGTTCGATGGTCGCGGGCGCAAAATATCGCGGCGAGTTCGAGGAGCGCCTCACCAAGGTGCTCGACGAGGTGCGCGAGCACTCCGACGAGCTCGTCCTGTTCATCGACGAGCTGCACACCATCGTCGGTGCAGGATCCGGCGGCGAGGGTTCGATGGACGCGGGCAACATGCTCAAGCCCGCGCTCGCCCGAGGTGAGTTGCACACCATCGGCGCAACGACGATCGACGAATACCGCAAGTACATCGAGAAGGATGCGGCGCTCGAACGTCGCTTCCAGCCGGTGATGATCTCCGAACCCTCCGTCGACGACACGATCCAGATTCTCGAGGGCCTCGCCGACGTTTACGAAGAACATCACCAGGTGCGGTACACGAAGGAATCTCTCGTCGCCGCAGCCGAATTGACCGACCGCTACGTCACCGACAGGTTCATGCCGGACAAGGCCATCGACGTGATCGACCAGGCGGGTGCGCGAGTTCGGTTGCGTACCAAGACTCCCGACCCCGAGACACGGGAGTTCGACGAGGAGGTCGCCCGTCTCGAACGTGAGAAGGAATCGGCCGTCGCCAACGAGGACTACGAGCGCGCGAATCAACTCAAGACCGAGATCGACGAGAAGCGCGCGAGTGCCGGTGCCGCAGGTCTGTCGCCGACACCTGAGGTGACCGTCATGGATATCGCCGAGGTGGTGTCGAGGCAGACGGGAATCCCGGTGTCGGAGTTGACCACCGAGGAACGCGAGAAGTTGCTCGGTCTCGAGAATACGCTGCACGACAGGGTGATCGGCCAGGACAAGGCCGTGACCGCGGTGGCCGAGGCAGTGCGTCGGGCACGAGCGGGACTCTCCGACCCCAACCGGCCGATCGGATCGTTCCTCTTCCTCGGACCGACCGGCGTCGGCAAGACGGAACTCGCGAAAGCCCTTGCCGCAGCGGTCTTCGGCGACGAGGCTCGCATGATCCGCTTCGACATGAGCGAGTTCCAGGAGAAGCACAACGTCGCCCGACTCGTCGGTGCACCTCCCGGATATGTCGGATACGACGACGCCGGGCAGCTCACCGACAAGGTTCGCCGTCAGCCGTACTCGGTGATCCTGTTCGACGAGATCGAGAAGGCGCACCCCGACGTGTTCAACGTGCTGCTGCAGTTGCTCGACGACGGTCGGGTGACCGACGGTCAGGGTCGCACAGTCGATTTCAAGAACACGCTGGTGATCATGACGAGCAACATCGGATCGGACCTCATCCTCAACGCGCCTGATGGCGATGTGGAGAAGGTGGTTCCCGATGTGATGGATCTGCTGCGGCAACGATTCCGTCCGGAGTTCCTCAACCGCATCGACGAGACCGTCGTTTTCGATCGACTCGACAAGACGCAGCTGCGTCAGATCGTCGACCTGACCCTCGACGGGACGCGACGCATGCTCAAGTCGCAGAGCATCGGACTCGACGTGACCGACGCGGCGAAAGATCAACTCGCCGAAGAGGGTTACCAGCCGGAGTTCGGTGCGCGCCCACTGCGCAGGCTGATTCAGAAGCAGCTCGACAACGAGCTGTCGAACCTCGTGCTCAAGGGTGCGGTCGAGCCGGGCGACACCGTCGTCGTCGATGCGGGCGAGCCGAGGCTCACCCTGTCGGTGAAGAAGGGCGCGGCGTCTCAGGCGCCTGCCGACGAGCTTGCCGAGGCGCCCGCGAAGTCGGCAGAACCGGCGACGACCGATACGTCGGCTACAAAGGAATCCCAACAACCAGCCGCATCCGGTGCGGCACAGGAGAACTGACACACGTGAACGCTCACAACCGCAAGACACGCGACGCCATCCTCGGACATCCCGCTCCGCGCGACATCGAATGGACGCAGTTCATCAACATGTGGGAAGACGTCGCGGATGAGGTCGAGCAGGAGCACGGCGACCGCCTGTCGGTAACGCTCAACGGGCACCGCGAGGTCTTCCACCGACCGCACGACGGGCGGGTGTCGATCGAGGACATCGAACTCGCTCGCCACCTGCTGGCCGCCAAGCCGGAGGACCAGGGTGAGGGCGATCTGGCCGTGGTCACCGTCGACGCCAAGGGGGCACGGATTCTGTCCTACGACCTCGACGAGGTGAAGGTCACCGACGCCGCGGAACAGGTGCGCGACAAGCAGTCCGTCGCGCGTCACCTGCGGACCGTCGAACGCGCAACCGGCCGCGACGACGAGAAGGAGCTCGACGCCTTCTTCAAGGAACTGTCCGGATCGATAAAGCTCGATCTGAAGGACCGCTCGTTCGTTCTCCTCGGCCACGGGAAGGGCAAGGCCGACGTCGCGGAGCAGTTCTCGAAGTGGTTGTCAGAACACGACAAATCAGTCTATGACCGCATTCTTGGTGTGGCTGCGATCGACCTGAGCGCGGCCACCGACGCCGATATCGAGCAGCGCGCACTCGAGGTGACCCGCGGGGGCGTCGTCTGATTGACGGCTTGGTGGATCGCGCTGCGCGGATGGTGGCGCTGTTCTAGTTTGAGCGGGTGCGCAGAGTAGATGTGAGTCGACGGTCGGTGTTCGTACGAGCGGTCGTCGTCGCGCTTGTGTTGTCCTTGTCGCTGCTGGGGTACTCGGGGGGTTCGGCGGGCTCGGCGTCGGCGGCACCCCCGGCGGCACCCCAGTCGTCGACCGGGCAGGCCGCGAGTCCCGCTGCGGCGCCAACGGTTACGCCTGCGAACGATCCGTTCTACACCCCGAGCGTGCCGATCGGTGGGCTGCGGCCCGGTGCGGTGATCTCGTCTCGTGTCGTGACGCTCGGCACGAACGGCACCAGCCTGCCCGCGACGGGCACGCAACTGCTGTACCGGACCAACGACGCCTTCGGGCGCCGTCGTCGACGGTCACCACGATCATCTCGCCGCCAGGCAGCAGGCCGGGCACGCCGCGGCGCATGATCTCGTATCACGAGTTCTACGACGCGCTCGGCAGTCAGTGCGACCCGTCGTACACGCTGCGCGGTGGCAAGTCGTCGTCGAGTGCGGTCGATGTCACGATGATCGCGTCGATGGTCTCAGCCGGCTACACGGTGGTGGTCCCCGACTACGAGGGTCCCAACATGCGGTGGACCATCGGCAAGGAATCGGCGCACGCCGCGCTCGACGGAATCCGTGCGGCACAACGGTTTCTGCGCGCCCCCGCCTCGACGCCGGTCGGCCTCTACGGATACTCGGGCGGGTCCATCCCGACAGGATTCGGTGCCGAGTTGGCGCCGTCGTATGCACCTGAGTTGAACCTGGTCGGTGCGACGGCCGGCGGCGTGCTGGTCAACCCGGCACACAACCTCGCCTATGTGAACGGGACCACGCGGTGGTCGGCGGTGATCCCCGCACTCATGAGCGTCTACGACGAGACGTACGGCATCGGTATCGATAAGTACCTGTCGCCCAAGGGTGTTCAGGTTCTCGGCGACATTCGTGGTGAGTGCATCAACAACTTCCTCGGCAAGTACCCGAATCTGACCGATTCGTCGTTGCTGCTCCCGCAGTATCCTTCGCTCCTCGACGTTCCGGGTATCCCCGCAGCGATCAAGGCGAACGTGATGGGTTCCCTCGGCACACCTCGAACACCGATGATGCTCGGCGTCGGAGACAAGGACGGTCGAGGTGACGGGGTGATGCTCACCGCCGATGTGGTCGGGCTGAGCAGAAGCTACTGTGCGCGTGGACTTTCCACGTCGATCCATGTGTACCAGGGACTCGACCACGCCGAGGCGCTCGCGCCGTGGACCGGCGACGCGTTGGCCTACCTCAACGACAGGTTCGCCGGTCGGCCGGCGCCGCGCTGCTGACGGTCAGGGGTGCACCGGGTTTCGGCCGAGTTGCTGCCCCACGAGCGCCGCGAGGTTGTTGCCGACGAGGTTGACGAAAGCGGGCCAGGTGTCGGGGTTGAGTGCCATCGTTCCCTGGTCGCTCGTAGAACATCCGCGTCGAACGGGCTTGCCGTCCAGGCGATCTGCCATCCAGACGACTGCAGGAGCGAAGCCCTCGACGGCCAGCGTGATGTGCTCGCTGAAGTGGTCGCGCGTGTACTGTATGTCGGCTCCCGGCGTTGCGCAGTAGGTCTTCACGAGGGTGTTGACCGGACCGACCGGGGCTATCCAGTCGGGATTCGATTGGTAGATGAACATCGGGAAGGTCGGAGTGTTGCGCCCCATCTTCAACTCGTTCAGCACTTTTCGTGGTGCCGGGTAGTCCAGTGGGTCACCGGGGACGTCGATCAGTCCCTTGATGTTGAGGAACGGGGCGAGCGCCGCCTGGTAGGAGAGGCACAGCGGATTCTTGCCCTCGATGAGCGCCTTGCCCAGCGGGTTGGTATGTGCGCGTAGGAAAGCCGCGAGCTCTGGGTACTCGCGACTGACACCGATCACCCCGGCGAGGATGAGGCCGGACGCCGCGTTGTTGTTGGCGAGGTCGACGAGCGCGCGGATGTTCGCGGGCACACCACCTTCGGCTGCCCCGACGATCGGCAGCTCGGGAGCATAGGACTCGTGAAGCTCCGACGCCCAGCCGGTCGCGATGGCACCACCGGAGTAACCCATCAGACCAACTCGCAGGTCGCGCTTGAGGCCCAACGGCGTGAAGTTCCGTGCACCCCGAATCGCATCAAGGGTGATACGCCCGGCGAGAGGGCCTGCGGCGAAAGCGGAATCGGGTCCCTGATGGTCGGGGATCACCACCGAGTAGCCGGCCGCGACGAGCGACGTGATCTGGAGCAGTTCGAATGTGGAATCGACCGAGCCGGTCAGGGTTCCCGGAATCGAGGCCTGCTGCAGTGCATACGACGGCGCGCAGTACTGCGCCGTCGAATCCTCGGCCGACTGCCACGAGACCAGCTTGGACGGACCGGGTTTCGCTTTGCCGCGGGGTTTGAGCACAGTGGCGACGGAGGCGATCGGCTCGCCGCGAGTGTTGGTCGAGCGGAAGGAGTACTGCCAACTGTCGACGTTCAACGGAAAGATCGAGAGCGCGGCCAGGTTGACCCGTCGAGCCGCGATGAGTTCACCGGGATGCTTGGTGGCCACGGTCTGCGCGGGTGGCGAGTAGAAACTCTTGTCGAACTCGGGGATCGCCGGCGGAACGGGGAAGGGGAGCGCCGGCGCGACCGGCACCGCCGACGCCTGCCCCGCGCCGGAGATCAACGCTCCCGCAATCATTCCGAGCGCCATCAGTGCCGCAACCCCGACCGTCCACACGCGCATGACTGCGTGACCTGTTCCCCGACTCACCTGCATGACTCCTCGCTGCCAATGAGTGAGACACCAACGTCTCACTGTGGGGAGAAGCTACTCCAGTGTGGTGTGGCACACAAGATCGGCGCGGAGTTGGTCAGGTCTCGACAGGCTGGTCGGAACCTCAGAGGGGTCAGATCTCAGCGAACGCCAGGAGGACGTCGGCGAGGAGTTCGACGACGTCGTCGATCGACTCGGGATCGGGGGAGAGGCTCCAGCGGTGCACGATCGCGGTGAGTGCGCCGACGAAGGCGATTCCGAGCTGATCAGTGCGTGAGTCGGTGGGCCTTCCCGCGAAGGCCGACATCGCGGCAACGAAGTACGACACCCACTCGTCGCGTCCGTCGAGTCTGTGCTGTTCGACGCGCGGACTGACTCCGACGATCTGTGCGAATGACACCTCGGCACGCCGGGGATCGGTGCCCACAGAGCTCATGTAGGCGCGCATCGCAGCGGTTGCCAAGACGTGCGTGTCACGAGAAGTGCTCTCCGACAACGCCGTTGCGACGGCATCTCGGGCGGCACCCTGGATCTCGTCGTAGAGCGCGACGAGGAGTTCCTCGCGGTCGGAGAACAGCTCGTAGAACTGTCGACGCGACAGACCCGCTTCTCGGCAGATCGACGTCACCGACGACTTGGCGTAGCCGACGGAGGCGAATTCGCCCAGTGCCGCGTCGAAAAAGCGTCGACGCCTCTCTGCCAGCCGGTCGGCGACAGGACGTCCGGCGTACGTGCGCTGGCCCGGTTCGATTGTCACAGTTCTGTTGTCACGGTTCGCTTGTCACGGTTGGGTTGTCACGCTGAGGACTGTCACGGCGCGTCAATGTGCTTGGAGCGCAACTCGTGTCCCTTCGACGTCAGGCAGCGCCCCGACGGAAGGTCCCACTGCCAGCCGTGCAGATTGCAGGTGAGCTTCTCGCCCTCGACCACACCGAACTTGGAGAGGTCGGCCTTGAGGTGCGGGCAGCGGCGCTGAATCTCCCAGCCGTCCTTGACGATCGACGCCGAGTCGTCGTGCGCTTCGGAGAACCAGCCGTCGGCGTAGGCGATCCGCTCGTCGGTGAGGCATTTGAAGAAGGTGTAGAGGTACTCGTTGTAGCCGCCGATGCGCCACGTGGTGAACCGCGTCGACAAGAAGATGGTATTGACCCAGTCGGGTTCTTGATCGCGCAGCACCGTGCGCACCAGTTCGGGTGCGATGCGAAAACCGTAGCGGTACTTGCCTTCTCCGTCTTTCGGCTCGCGCACGATGCGGTTGGGGAAGTCGAGGACGACGGTCTGTGCCTGCGGGTGGTCGGCGCCGTCTTTGCTGTGGAAGTCCGGGGTGATGACCAGGCCGACCGGGTAGCCGATGCCGTCGCAGATCAGGTCCGACTGCACCATGATCGGCTCGAACAATTCGCGGAGAGGCTCGAGGAGCGATTCACCGTCGTCGACCGCCCACGTTTCCTTCTGTGCGGCGATGACCGGTGCGAACTTCTCCTTCATCCGCTCGAGGTACGCCTGCTTGTTCTCGCCGAACACGTCGTGCGGGGCGTACGGGTGGCTGACCTCGTCGAGCGTCGAACCGGTGAAGCGGGCCGTCGAACCCGACACCATCATCAGGCCGCGGTGATGCTCGCCGTCGTCGGTGCCGTGGATGACCATCTGCTCGAGGAAGGTCTCCTGGTCGGGGAAGATCGACGTCACGTCGCCCGGGCGTGCGTTCTGTGATGGGTCGTCGATCCCGGACCCGAAGTCGTTCAGTTCGAACAGGTCGTCGTCGAGGAACATCGGCGGGCCTGCCGACGGGATGACCCACGTAGCCCCGACCTGTTCGATGTACGAGCGGGCGCGGTCCATGCCGCGCTGACGCTTCTGCGCGGCGAAGTTGGCCTTGGAGCGCTTCGGGATGTCGTAGACCATCGGGTACCAGATGGCGCCCGAGTACTGCAGCATGTGGACGTCGATGTGGCCGAACTGCTCGAAGATGACGTCGAGGTCGATCGGCCGGGAGTCGTTCATGTTGAACACTGTTGTCTCGCCGTCGGAGACGACGAGGCCGGAGTCGCCGATCGGACCGTCGGCGGGCGCGCGCAACGCGACGATCATGATGTCGAGGTCGCCCTTGGGGCCGCTGACCGTGGTCTTGACCGAGTCGGTTGTCTCGACGAACTTGGTGAACCCGAGCTTCTCGAGCTCGCGCTTGAGGTCGGGGACCGGGTAGTCGGGGAGCAGGACCGTCGCGTCCTTGCTGATGTTCTCGCGCAGGTTGCGCTCGTCGAAGTGGTCGAGGTGCAGGTGTGAGACGTAGAGGTAGTCGCACTGGCCGAGCGCTTTCCAGTCCAGCTCGGAGTTGTCGGGGAAGGGCACCCACGACGCGAAGTACGTCGGATTGGTCCAGGGATCGCAGAGGATCGAGCCTGCGTTGGTCTGGATGTGGAAACCGGCGTGTCCGATGCTGGTGATCTGCACGTGGGGCCTTTCGTGTTCGCGCGGGGGCTGAGGTTCTACGGGTCGCGCGGTGGAGCTCTCGACCATCCAATCTATCGACTGCGTGCAACTCGCGTCATGGGGCTTCGGTACCGTTCTCGATCGCTGTGATGGGGCGCACTCCCTCGCGTGTGCGCACGGGTGGAGATGAGTCGCTGTGGGGTGTTGCGGCACTGGCTAAGCTCGACACATGGAACCCGTGTACGCCTCTGTGATCACAACCGCGCGACTGTTGTGGCTGGCCGAAGGCTTGAAGTTCGAGATCTCCGGCGTCGAGAACGTCCCCAAGACCGGGCCGGGCGTGGTTGCGCTCAATCACACGGGCTACATGGACTTCACCTACGCGGGCATCCCCGCGTATCTCCAGGGCAAGCGATACGTGCGGTTCATGGCGAAGAAAGAGGTCTTCGACAACAAGGTCTCGGGGCCGATCATGCGAGCGCTCAAGCACATCCCGGTCGACCGGGCCAACGGCGCCGACAGCTATCACCAGGCGGTCGAGTACCTCAAGCAGGGCGAGCTGGTCGGGGTGTACCCGGAGGCGACGATCAGCCGGAGCTTCGAGCTCAAGGACTTCAAGAACGGTGCCGCACGGATGGCACTCGAGGCCGGGGCGCCGCTGCTCCCGACCGTGATCTGGGGAGCGCAGCGCGTCTGGACCAAGGGGTTCCTCAAGCAACTCGGCCGCACCGGCTACAAGATCATGGTCGGCGTGGCCGAGCCGATCGAGCCCGTCGGCGATCCCGAGACCTTGACCGCGCAGCTGCACAAGTCGATGAGCGAGAAACTGCTCGAACTACAGGACGCCTACGGTGAGCACCCCAAGGGCGAGTTCTGGGTGCCCGCACGACTGGGAGGGTCGGCGCCGACGTTGGAGGAAGCCAACCGCCTGGACGCCGAGGAACAAGCGGCCAGGGAGGCGCGCAGGGCGGCGCGTGACGAGTCGTCGCCCGAGTAGGTGCCCCCGGGTGGTTGCTTTCGGGTGGTCGGCAGGCTGCCCGATAGGCTGGTCAGGTGAGTTCTGAGTCGAGAGGTGAGTTCGGCGACTCGTCGCGTCGGGAGCCGGTGTTCCGTGCTCTCGAACTGATTGCCACCGGGATCGTCCGCGGGCAGAAGATGGATCTGCGATTCGACGGTCTCGACAACATCCCCGCCGACGGTGGTGCTGTCCTGGTGATCAACCACACGAGCTACGTCGACTTTCTGCCCGCGGCGTACGGCGTGTATCAGGCGGGGCGTCGAACGCGGTTCATGATCAAGTCCGAGATGATGGATATC
>NZ_LZMO01000038.1:0-20119 GCF_001665715.1 Gordonia sp. 852002-10350_SCH5691597 | reverse complement strand
GGCAGCAAGGGCCGCACGCGCGCGCAGACCGCAACCATGTTGCTCGACGCGATGAACGCGGGAACCGTCGACGCCGTGATCTGTCGTGCCCCCGAGTTCTACGGTCCGGACCAGACCCAAAGCTTCACCAACGCATTGGTTTTCGATCGAATCGCGCAGCACAAGCGGACGTTCGTCCCGATCCGCGACGACACCCTGCGGTCCCTGATCTGGACTCCCGACGCCAGCCGGGCGATGGCGCTGATCGGCAACACCGAGTCGGCCTACGGGCAGACCTGGCATCTCCCGATCGACAGCAACCGACGCACCTACGCACCTACGCACAGCTGATGGAGTTGACCTCACAGGCGAGCGGCCACCGGAACAAGTACACGGTGCTCGGCACACCCGTCTTCGCGCTCGGCAGACTCTTCAGCAAGAACGTCCGCGAACTGTGGGAGTTGTTGCCGCGCTACGGCGTCGACACCGTCTTCGTCTCCGACAAGTTCACCCGAGCCTTCCCCGACTTCGCCGTGACCACGTACGACGCAGGCGTCGCCCAACTCGTCACTTACTAGACAACGCGCGCGGCCACATCAGCTGTCGAAGCCCAGCCCGACCTTGTCCATCACGGTCAACCACAGGCCGCGCTTGCCCTGACGCCGCTCGCTGCGAGCCAGTTCGCGGCGGGTCATGTTGATGCCGAACGCGCGCAAGGGTTCCGGCGGAAACGGAATCGGCTTGGAGCGCACCATGTTCAAACGCGTGCGCTCGGTGTCGGCACCGTCGACGAGGTCGAGTGCCGTTGCGGCAGCGAAGTGCGACGCACCGACGCCGAGACCGGTGAACCCCACCGCGGTGACGACGCGTCCACCGTACGAGCGGTCCCAGAACGCACAGAACCGCGAGCACGTATCGATGGCCCCACCCCACGCATGACTTGCGCGGATGCCCTCGAGTTGCGGAAACATCTGCAGCAGGTGCTCGCCGAGCAACGCGAACTCGCTCGGTTCCTGCTGGTGACGCGGAGAGTCGTCAGATCTGTAGTGGTACAACGCATCCCAGCCGCCGAACAGAATCCGGTTGTCGGCGGTCAGACGGAAGTAGTGGAACCGCGGCCCCGCGTCGGCAAGTCCCTCCCTGCCCTTCCAGCCGATCGACGCGAGCTGCGCCTCCGACAGCGGTTCGGTCATGATCGCGTAGTCCCACACCGGCACCGTGTACAGCCGCAGACGACGAACCAGCGACGGGCTCGCCGACGTCGCGAGTACGGCTCGATCGGCGACGATCTCGCCGAGGCCGGTACCCAGTCGCAACCTGTCACCCTCGCTGCTGATTCCGGTCACTTCCGACTGCTCGAAGATCTGCACGCCGAGACGTTCCGCGGCGTCGGCAAGACCCCACGCCAGTCGCGCGGGGTCGAGCATGATGACGGCGGGATCGAACACCGCTCCCGCCACCATCGGCGAGTCGACACGTTCGCGCGCCTGCGCCTCCGTCAGCAGCGGCAGGTCTTCGCCGAGTTCTCTTGCCGACGCCGCGTACTCGGCCAATTCGTCTGCCTGCCAATCGAAATTGGCAAAGTCGAGTTCGCCGGTGCGCTCGGCGTCGGCAGCGATGCCGTGGCGGCGGATGGCCTCATCGATGGCGTCGAGCGTCTCGTGACCGAGGCGCAGCAGTGTCGGCAATTCGTCGGCAAAGCGTTCCATGCCATTACCGAGGCCATGGGTGAGGCTCGCCGAGCAGAAGCCGCCGTTGCGTCCGCTGGCGTGCTCGGCGATCCGATCACGCTCGACCAGCACGATCCGACGTCCCGGATTGCGTTCTGCGGCTTGCACCGCGGTCCACAGTCCGGTGAAACCCCCACCGACGATGACGAGATCGGCGGTCACCTCACCGAGCACGCGCGGACGCGGCGCAGGCCGATCCGCGCGATCGAGCCAATACGACGACGCGTGCGCGGTGGAGACCAGTGCTGCCCCGCGTGCTGTGGGCTCTGTGGCCCATGCCTCGCTCATCAGCAAACCTCTCCCGGATTCGTGAACACCGTTCGATGCCAAGGCTTTCGGGCAACACCGGTGATATCACTCATCACGTGTTTGACGGTCAGGTACTCGTCGAGCGAGTAGGTCGACATGTCCTTGCCAAAGCCCGACGCGCCGACACCGCCGTGCGGCATCTCGCTGATGATCGGGATGTGGTCGTTGATCCACACGCAGCCCGCCTTGATCTCACGGCTCGCCCGCTGCGCGCGGTAGACGTCGCGCGTCCACGCCGATGCGGCGAGTCCGTAGACCGTGTCGTTCGCGCGGCGCAGCGCGTCGTCGTCGTCGGCGAAGGACGAGACGGTCAGCACCGGGCCGAAGACCTCGTCGCGGTAGATCTCGGAGTCCTCCGCGACGTCGGCGATCAACGTGGGCGGGTAGAAGCTGCCGGGGCCGTCGGGCAGCACCCCGCCGGTCACCACACGCGCGCCGGCGGCGCGGGCACGTTCTACCATTGCCGAGACCTTGTCGCGGTGTGCGTGGGAGATGAGTGAGCCCATGTCGGTGTCGGGGTCGCGCGGATCGCCGACCCGCACCGACGACATGACATCGGCGACGCCGGCCACGAATTCGTCGTAGAGCGACGGCGCGACGATCGCCCGCGTGGCGGCCGTGCAGTCCTGTCCGGCGTTGATGAGCGCTCCCGCGACGGCACCCTGGATCGCCGCGTCGAGGTCGGCATCGTCGAAGACGACGAACGGCGCCTTGCCACCGAGTTCGAGTTGTACGCGCGTGCCATTCGCCGCGGCCTGCGACATCACCATGCGCCCGACCGCCGTCGAACCGGTGAAGGTCACGATGTCGACGTCGGGGTGTCCGGCGATGGCGGCGCCGACATCCGCGCCAGTGCCGACCAGGACGTTGAAGACGCCATCGGGCAGACCCGCTTCCGTCGCCAGGCGAGCGAGTGTCAGCGTCGTCAACGGAGTGATCTCCGCGGGTTTGAGTACTACGGAGCACCCGGCGGCCAACGCGGGCAACACTTTCCACACGGCCATCTGCAGGGGGTAGTTCCACGGAGTGATCGATCCGACGACCCCGACGGGTTCGCGTCGAATCGACGACGTGTGGTCGCCGGAGTACTCCGCACTCGCCTTGCCGTCGAGATTGCGTGCAACGCCCGCGAAGAAGTCGACGTTGTCGATACTGCCCGGCACGTCGAATTCCGTTGCTAGGCGGATCGCCTTGCCGGTGTGTGAGACCTCTTCGCTCGCCAACAGATCGGCGTTGGCGTCGAGCAGACGCGCGAAGGTGTGCAGTACCGCCGACCTCTCCGCCGGCGTGGCTCCACCCCAATCGTGTTGTGCGCGCGCGGCATGTGCGACCGCAGAGGTAACGTCGGAGGCGGAGGCGAGCACCAGGTGCGCTACCGGAGTATCAGTGGCGGGATCGATCACTGTGTGATCGAGTCCCGATCCGCTGCAGGGAGCACCGTCGACCCAACCACTGGGAACTGTCGTGATGGTTGACACGACAGATCACGATACCGCCAAAACAACGGATTCACGACTCGAAGCATCACTTTTCAACTGAAACCGTGGTTTCGGTTGCCAATATCTGCAGAATCCGCCACCATCGACATGTGGGCGAACCAATGTCGACACACCTCGACGCCATCGCGAAGAAGATCATCGAAGAACTCCAGGCCGACGGCCGGAGTTCCTACGCGGCGATCGGCAAGTCCGTTGGCCTGTCGGAAGCTGCTGTGCGCAACCGCGTTCAGAAGCTCAGCGAGAGCGGCCTGCTGCAGATCGTCGCGGTAACCGATCCGCTCAAGCTCGGCTTCTCCCGCCAGGCGATGGTCGGCATCCGCTGCACCGGCGATACGGAGCGATTGGCCCGGCAACTCGCCGAGCATCCCGAGATCGACTACGTGGTGCTGACCGCCGGTACCTACGACATCATGATCGAGGTTGTCTGCGAGGACGACGATCACCTCCTCGACATCATCAATCGTAGGGTTCGAACACACCCAGAGGTGAACTCGACCGAGACCCTCGTTTATCTGAAACTAGTGAAACAGCAATACAATTGGGGTACACGATGACCGCATCCGTAACCGAATCCCTCGGGCAGCGAAGCGCTGCGCACCTGTGGGGACACTTCTCCCGTCACGGCGACGAGATCACGCCACCGGTGATCACACGAGGTGAGGGCGCACGCATCTTCGACGATCGCGGTCGCAGCTACCTCGACGGACTCGCGGGACTCTTCGTCGTCCAGGTCGGGCACGGACGTGACGAGCTCGCCCAAGCGGCGGCAAAGCAGGCCAAAGAACTGGCGTTCTTTCCGCTGTGGTCCTACGCCACTCCTCCCGCCATCGAGCTCGCCGAGCGACTCGCGGCCAACGCGCCGGGCGACCTCAACCGCGTCTTCTTCACCAGCGGTGGCGGCGAGGCCGTCGAAAGCGCGTGGAAACTCGCCAAGCAGTACTTCAAGCTGACCGGAAAACCGATGAAGCACAAGGTGATCTCGCGTTCGATCGCCTACCACGGCACCCCGCAGGGCGCGCTGGCCATCACCGGCATCCCCGACCTCAAGAAGATGTTCGAACCGCTGACTCCCGGAGGGTTCCGCGCACCGAACACCAACATCTACCGCGCTCCCGACGAGGAACTTGCTGCCGACCCCAAGAAGTTCGGCCGCTGGGCAGCCGACCGCATTGCCGAGGCCATCGAGTTCGAGGGCCCCGACACCGTCGCAGCTGTGTTCCTCGAACCGGTCCAGAACGCGGGCGGATGTTTCCCGCCACCGCCCGGCTACTTCGAACGTGTCCGCGAGATCTGCGACGAGTACGACGTCCTGCTGGTCTCCGATGAGGTGATCTGCGCGTTCGGCCGCATCGGGTCGATGTTCGCCTGCGAGGACTTCGGCTATCAGCCCGACATCATCACCTGTGCCAAGGGCATGACATCGGGCTATTCGCCGATCGGCGCGATGATCGCCAGCGAGCGACTCTTCGAGCCGTTCAACGACAATACGACGACCTTCGCGCACGGCTACACGTTCGGCGGTCACCCCGTGTCGGCGGCGGTCGCGCTGGCCAACCTCGACATCTTCGAACGCGAGGGACTCAACGACCACGTGAAGACCACCGCGCCCGCGTTCCGATCGACGCTCGAGAAGCTCCACGACCTACCGATCGTCGGCGACGTGCGTGGCGAAGGATTCTTCTACGGCATCGAGCTGGTCAAGGACAAGGCCACCAAGGAGACGTTCACCGAGGCAGAGTCCGAGCGCATCCTGCGTGGATTCCTCTCAACCGCGCTGTTCGACGCCGGTCTCTATTGTCGCGCCGACGACCGCGGCGACCCGGTCATCCAGCTCGCGCCGCCGCTCATCTGCGGCCAGGCAGAGTTCGACGAAATCGAGCAGATCCTGCGTGGCGTTCTCACCGAGGCGTACACACTCCTCTGAGGTTCTCCAGGACTGAGCAACGACGGGCGCGTCGGCGGACAAGCAGTTCCGCCGGCGCGCTACCGCTATGACGTGAGGCGCTGTAGCCTCCTGTGCGATATGCGTCCTACTCGCGCCACCGCGCCCTTCGCCACAGACTTCGTCGTCCGCCGCGTGGTCGCACTGATCGTCGCTGTGGTGAGGATTGCAGCTGCGGTCGGGATCGTCGCTGTGGGCGCGATCGGTCCGGGCCTGGTCGCATCGCCCGCGTGGGCGGCCCCGACGCAGGCACAGTCGCAGGACACCTCGCCTGACACCGACCACTGCCCGCATCGGGTCTCGCCGCCTCCCGCTGTCGACGAGTCGGAAGTCGTGGCTCCCGGCTCGACGACACCAACCCCACTGCCGGTGCATTCCCCACCGGTCGGCGGCGAAGCGTTGGGCGGGTGCGGCGTCGTCGCAGACTCGTCGGCGGGTCGTGTGCCGGAGCGGCTGACGTCGGCGGCCTGGCTGGTCGCCGATCTCGACAGCGGCGCCGTGATCGCGGCCAAAGACCCGCACGGTCGGTACCGCCCAGCGTCGACCATCAAGATCCTGCTCGCGCTCACCGCATTGCGCTCGGGGATCTCGCTCGACAAACCGGTCACCGCGACGGCAGACGATTGGAGCGCCGAGGGCGACTCGTGCGGGATGGGTCCGGGCGGCAAATACACCATGCGCGACATGATGATCGGGCTCCTCATGGTGTCCGGAAACGACTGCGCCCACGTCATCGCGCGAGACCTCGGCGGCATCGACGCCACGCTGACCAAGATGAACCAGCTCGCGCACTCGCTGCAGGCGTATGACACCAGGGCGTCGACCCCGTCTGGTCTCGACTCCGCCGGAATGTCGACATCCCCATATGACCTCGCGGTGATCTTCCGTGCCGCCATGCAGAACTCGACGTTCCGCGACATCATCGCCATGCCGAACCACCCGTTTCCCGGGTACCCGAAACGACCCGACGTCCCCGGCGACGTCGACCACCCCGGCTACCTGATGCAGACGTCGAATCATCTTCTGCTGGAAGGCGATCCGGGCGTCCTCGGCGGCAAGACCGGCTATACCGACGACGCGCAGAAAACGTTCGTCGGGGCCGTCAAGAAGGACGGTCGTACCGTTCTGGTGGTTCAGATGTACGGCTTGTCGACTGCCGACGACAACTACTGGGATCAGGCACGCTCGCTCGTCGCCTACGGTGCGCACGCTCCACGCGAGGCGAAGGTGGGCGAACTCGCATCGACCTCAGGCGAACGCGCGAATACCTCCGACGACGCGCGCGTCGCGGTTCCGACGACCGAAGCCGAAGCGTCGACTCCCCAGGGCGCGGCTCTTCAAGAGTCGACATCTGGATGGTCGGTGCGCATCCTCGTCGGACTCGTGGGGCTGCTGGCGGCGCTGCTCCTGCTCCTGCTTGCGCTTCGCTTGATCCGACGCCGCTGATCGGGTCAGCGTCGCCTGGACCGCGTCACGAGAGCCACCGCGGCGCCGATCGCGGCCGCCACGGCCAACGGGCCGGCCTTCGGCACAGGATCCACCTCGTAGACCGGACGCACGACGACGGTCGGCGGCTCGGGCTGTTCGGTGGGATCGACCACCTGGTAGGGCTCATTGGCACTGTCCGTGGCACACCACGCCGTGGCGTACAGAACGATTCGCGAGGCCAGGTAGCCGAAGACCATGATGCCCAGCAGTGGTCCGAACGCCGCACCCGCCGGGCTGCCGAGCACCGATTTCAGGTAGATGCCTGCGACAGACTTGAGGATCTCGAAGATGATCGCGGTGAGCAGGGCCGCCTTGAGCACGTTACGAAACGGCAACGGATGCAAGGGAAGTCGGGCAAATATGAATACGAAGAGCAGCCAGGTCGCGACAAGGGATACGACGATGGCCACAGCCCGCACCACGACGGTCGAGCCACTGAAGCCGTCGACGTGCGCCCACTCGAGGATCTTGTTGATCAACCCGCTGTTGCCCAGGGCGGTGAGGCCGAGCGTGAACAGGAAGGCGAGACCCAGCAACACGAAAATCACGAGGTCGCTGATCTTCGACATGACCGCATTGCGGTTGACCCTGCCCCCGAACATCTCGGTCATTCCCAGGCGCACGCCGGAGATCCACCCGATACCGGTCAAGGCCGCGCCGACCAGACCGATGATGCCGACTGTCGCGCGTGATTCGATGGCCGAGTCGATCGCGCTCTCGAGCGTCGTGCCGAGCTCGCCGGGCATGGCCTTGACGATCTGGTCCTTGATGCTGTCGAGCCACTCTGGGTGGGCTGCGAGGACAAAACCGCCGATCGAGAAGGCGACCATGATGATCGGCACGATCGAGAGGATTCCGGTGAAGGTGATACTCGCGGCGTAGAGGTTGCCGCGACGATCGTTGTATCGCTGCACCGTGCGCAAGATGTGGTCGAGCCAGCCCCACCGCTCTCGGGCCGACTCGAACTCGTCCTTTCCGCGCGCGACAAGCGCTTTGCCCGAATCGATCACCGAAGCCATAGACCCTCGTTTCCCCTTCGGTCGGTGCTGTCCCTACTCACCGTGTCTACCGGAAACGAGTGCCGCGGGTCAGGATTTGGTACCTGACACGCTCGGCGCCAGGAACCCCACCTTGTCGTAGACATCGCGCAGCGTCGCAGACGCCACCGAGCGCGCTCGCGCTGCACCGTCGGCGAGGATGCCGTCGAGGTAGGCGGGATCGGCGAGATACTCGTCGACGCGTCCGCGCAGCGGGGTCACGAAGTCGCTGAGGACCTCGGCTGTCTCGACCTTCAGGTCGCCATATCCCTTGCCCTCGTACTTGGCGACGAGATCGGCGACCTCCACCCCGGACAACGCCGCCTGGATGGTGAGCAGATTCGAGACTCCCGGCTTGTTCTCGGGATCGAACGCCACCTCGCTGCCCGTATCGGTAACCGCCGACCGGATCTTCTTGGCCGACCGTTTCGGGTCGTCGAGAAGATTGATCAATCCCTTGTCGGTCTCGGCCGACTTGCTCATCTTGGCCGTCGGGTTCTGCAGGTCGTAGATCTTGGCGAACTCCTTGACGATGTACGGCTGCGGCACAGTGAACGCCTTGCCGAAGCGCTTGTTGAATCGCTGCGCGAGATCCCGGGTCAGCTCGAGGTGCTGCCGTTGGTCTTCGCCGACGGGTACCTGGTCAACCTGGAACGCGAGGATGTCGGCGGCCATCAGGATCGGATAGGTGAAAAGTCCGACGCTCGACGACTCGACACCCTGCTTGGCGGCCTTGTCCTTGAACTGCGTCATCCGGCTTGCCTCGCCGAATCCGGTGATGCAGTTGAGAACCCAGGTGAGCTGCGCGATCTCGGGGACATGCGACTGGACATACACCGTCGAGCGAGCGGGATCGACGCCGACGGCGAGCAACTGTGCCACCGACATGCGTGTGCGGTCGGCGAGCACCGACGGGTCGAACTGCACGGTCAGCGCGTGCATGTCCGGGATGAAGTAGAAGGCGTCGAACTCGTCCTGCAGCTCGACCCACTGACGCACCGCACCCAGATAGTTTCCGAGGTGGAAGGAATCGCTGGTCGGTTGGATACCCGACAACACCCGCCGCCGCGTACCCGACGCAGGTGATTTCTCGACGTCGCTCATGGCTTCCAGTCTCTCAGACGGCAGCACCTCATTATTCGGAGGTGCTATGCGGGCGTGCTGCTCAACGGTGCTCCGGCGGGTCACTCGAACACGACGGTAACCGGCGCGTGATCAGACCACCGGCGGTCGTAGGTGTCGGCCCGGTCGACGAACGCTTTGACGGTGCGCGCCGCCATTGCCTTGTTGGCGAGGTGATAGTCGATCCGCCAGCCCGAGTCGTTGTCGAACGCCTTTCCGCGCCACGACCACCACGAGTACGGCCCGTCTGCGTCGGGGTGGAGCTCGCGCATCACGTCAGACCAACCGGACTCCAGCAATCCACCGACCCACTCCCGCTCGTGCGGAAGGAAGCCCGGGCTGCGCAGGTTGCCTTTCCAGTTCTTGATGTCGTGCTCAGAGTGCGCGATGTTCCAATCACCGCCGACCACCACCGGACGTCGCTTCCGTGCCAACGAGGCGAGGTGCGCACCGAAGGCGTCGAGAAATCGCTTCTTCTCGGCGAACTTCTCCGCGTCCTTCTCCGACGAGCCGGCCGTCGGGGCTGCGGCACCCTTGGGCAGATAGAGGCTCGCGACGGTGACGGCTCCACCTTCGATGTCGAGGTCTGCTTCGAGATACCTTCCCGTGGAATCGAATTCGTCGCTGGAGAATCCGACGCGCACTGCCGTCGGCTCGACTTTGCTGAGCACTCCGACGCCCGCGTGTCCCTTGACGACCGACTCCGTCATCGACAGGTGCCATCCGTCGTCGAGCAGGGGTTCGAGGACTTCCCTGGCTTGTTCTTCGTTGGCGCGGATCTCCTGCAGGAGGACGATGTCGGTTCCGGCGGAGCGCAGCCACGGAACGAATCCAGCATTGTTCTCCGAGCGCACCTTGGTGGCCGCTCGGACGCCGTTCACATTCACGGTGGTGATCGCAGTTGGCACGGTTCGCCACATTACGGCGAGCCACCGACAACGACGCCGCGTACCCCGCCGCAGGCCAATCCGGACCGAGTCCAAAAGGTAAGGCGAACCTTGCGATCGTCAGGGTTTTATGTAAACCTTGCCTAACAGAATGCGAGGTGCGAGATGTTCGTGTGTATTTGCCGGGCCGTCACGGTGGACGAGGTCCACGAGCACTGCGACGCCGGAGCCAGAACTCCCGACGCCGTCAGTGAGCGCTGCGGCGCAGGCGAAGGCTGCGGAACCTGCATCGAACGACTCACCCAGATCGTCGCCTCGCGCACCGCAGGAAGGGTCGCCACAACTAGCGCAGCCTAGCCTGACCTGCGAAAACACCCCGTGCGGATATTCCCCACGGGGTCTTTTGGCGTGCTAGGTTCACTGTCACAATCAGTCCGAACCGGAGGTATGCCATGCGTGGAGACGATGAGGTCATCGCTCTACTCAACGAGCAATTGACCAGTGAACTCACCGCCATCAACCAGTACTTCTTGCACTCAAAAATGCAGGACAACTGGGGCTTGACCGAGCTCGCCTCGAAGACGAGGGCCGAATCGATCGAAGAGATGACCCACGCGGAGATCCTGACCGATCGCATCCTCTTCCTGGAAGGTCTGCCCAACTATCAGAAGCTGCTGCCGCTCCGCATCGGCCAGACTCTCCGTGAGCAGTTCGAGTCCGACCTCGCGATCGAGATCGAGGTGGTCAACCGTCTGAAGCCGGGCATCGTGCTGTGCCGCGAGAAGCAGGACATCACGACAGCCAAGATCTTCGAGGAGATCCTCAAGGACGAGGAGCACCACATCGACTATCTGGAGACGCAGCTCGAGCTGCTCGACAAGCTCGGTGAGCCGCTCTACCTGTCGAAGACGATCGCCACGCCTCCCGACGTCGGCTGATCCAGCCACTCACTCCGACATCGACCCCGGTACCAACAGGTGCCGGGGTCGATGTCGCTGAAGGTGAAGTCGCTTAGGTTGATGCCGCTTGAGTCGATGCCGATTGAGTCGATGCCGCTGTGTGGCGAGCGGCCGTGCGCCGGGCGACAGCCAGCGCCACACCCAGTACGACGATCCCGGCAACCGCGAGTCCTGCCCCGAGAACCGACGGCGCGCGGTACCCGAGACCTGCGGCGATGACAACGCCGCCGAGCCACGCGCCGAGTGCGTTCGCAATGTTGAGTGCCGAATGGTTGAGCGCCGCGGCGAGCGTCTGAGCGTCTTCGGCCACGTCCATCAGGCGGGTTTGCAGTGCGGGAACCATCGCCGTCGCGCTGACCCCGACGAGGAACGTCAATGGAACGGCCGCCCACGGCGATGTGACGAGTGCGGCAAACAATCCGAGCACCACCGCGGTCGCGACGAGTCCCACGAGAATCGCGCGCGGCACGTGTGAATCGGCGGCAGCACCGCCGACCAGGTTGCCGACCACCATGCCGACACCGAAGACCATCAACACCACCGGAACCCAACCGACCGAGATGCCCGTGAGGCTCGTCAGCGCAGTGTTGAGGTACGTGTAGAACGCGAACATCCCGCCGAAGCCGACGAAGCCGATCGCCGGCGTCAACCACACCTGAGGCCTCGTGAGTGCGCCGAGTTCGGTCATCGGATTGGTGACGGCCATGTCGTCGAGTGCGGGCAACGTGATGAACAGCGCGCCGATCGTCACGATGCCGATGACCACCACGACAACGAAAGCTGCTCTCCAACCCAGACTTTCGCCGAGCCAGGTCGCCAACGGCACACCCAGGACATTGGCTACGGACAATCCGAGGAGAACCAGCCCGACGGCCTTGGCACGGTTACGAGGTCCGGCCAGGTGCGCCGCGACGAGAGCAGCGACGCCGAAGTACGCGCCATGCGGCAGTCCGGCCACGAATCTCGCGACCATCAGCGTCCCGAAGTCGGGCGCCAACACAGTGGCCGCATTGCCGACCGTGAAAGCCACCATCAACCCGATCAACAGCGTGCGACGAGACATCCGCGCGGTCAGTGCGGCGATGAGAGGCGCCCCGACCACCACCCCGAGTGCGTAGGCCGAGACGACGTAGCCCGCAGTCGGCTCGGAGACATGCACCGAGGACGCGATGTTCGGCAGTAAGCCCATCGCGACGAACTCCGTGGTGCCGATCCCGAACCCGCCCAGCGCCATCGCCAGCATGGCGAACCGACGAGTTGTGTTGGAGTGGACCACGTTACTGCTGGTCCCGGCCATGTTCGTCTCGGTTGGGGCGGTTGAGGACATTCACGCTGCAACGAGCACGCCAGTGGGCGTGATTCCGTCGTCGACGGTGACATCGTTCACACCCCGCCTGCGCAGGGGTTCCGAGTCAGGCGGCGGGTGCGCCCGCCGTCGTTGATTTCGGGGTGGCACCCTGCTGCTGCGTCGACGCACCGGGTGTCGACTCGTCAGATGTCGACTTGTCGCGTGTCGACTCCCCCGATGTCGACTGCTCCGATGTTGACTGCTCCGGCGTCGGCTTCTCGGGTGCAGGCTTCTCCGGTGTCGACTCTCCTGGTCCAGGCTTCGGCGCATGCGCGCCGCCGGGAGCCTCAACCGGCTGCGAAGAGCCGCCGAGCGGCGCCTGTGTTTGCAGTGAGCCGCTGCCGGCAGGAGGCGTCGACGCAGCTTCGGTACCGGTCCCGTCACCTGTGCCTGCGCCACCCGAGCCGACAGGATCGTCGACGCCTTGTCGGCCGGAGATTCCCCCGCCGGAGATTCCATCAGTACCCGAGGCACTGCGCGCTTCGGGCCCGCCGAGAGTCTTCGCGGTGTCCACGGCCCCCGGGGCGTCGGCAATCTTCTCCGATGCTGACAGCGCCGCCACCGACGCGGTCTGGCTGGTGGTCGTCGGGGTGCGCAGCGACGCGAGCCACTCTTCGAACGCGACCAGCGACGGTCGGTACGCGGGTCCGGGAATGCCGGTGACATCGCGGCCGGTCAGTGTGTAGGCCCAGAACTTTCCGAAGTTCACCGGCATCGACGCGATGCTCCTGACAGTGGTCCGCAACGCGTCGACGCCCTGACCCCAGAGCACCGGGTTCCACGTGAACAGCCCCTGTGCCATGTTCTGGAACGTGTAGACGTCGGTGAGCACCCCGCCGTAGCCGAGGTCGGGCAACTGCGGGAACCAACCCATGGCCCACCGGATCGGCGGCTGGAAGTCGGCCAGTGTGATGCCGAGGATGTCCGGGAACTTCCACCGCTTGCTCACGAGGTCGGGCACGGTCCAGCCGAGACCGAGCTTGTCGACGAACTGCTGGGTGAGAACCCATGCCGACGACGGCACGACGAGCTGGCAGGTGTTGACCTCAGCGGTGGTGTCCTGGCAGTCCAACGGTTTGACTCCCCAGGCGTCCCACAGGGCTCCTTTGGTGGCGGGCAGATACATGTAGAGCGGATACAGACCGTGCTTGACCCAGTAGCCCGCGAGGCCGTCGAGGGCTCCGATCGGGTCGTGAAGCGGGTCGGGAAGATCACAGATCGGATCGCCCGTGAAGCACACGGTGGTCACCGGAATCCCGCCGAAGTCGTCGACGTCGCGTCCACCCGCCATGGTCAGGCCGGGGATCACGCCGATCAGAACGCGTTCGATGCCCTGTCCGTAGAGAGTTCCCGCTTGCCGCGGATCGGAGTAGAGCAGTCCGGACACGTCGGTCGATGAGATCTCGTAGCCAGAAGTGTTGCCGGTGCCGATATCGGTGAGTACGTCGCCGCCGATTCCCGCGCCCTGGGAGTACCCGACGATCACGACCGGTTTGCCATCACACTGCGCCTGATAATTCGCCACGGTCGACATCGTTGCGGCGACGCCCTGCGACTGACTGTCATCGAAGCCGAAGGCACCCAACGGCCAGATCGACGCCGGATACTCGACACGCTCGACGGTGTAGCCGGCATATTGAGGTTGGCGCGTGACGCCGTCGAGCAGATGTCCCTGGGGATCCCACGTACCGCCGACGAAGACGAGCGCGCCGTTGCCACAGCCGTCATCGGCGGCCTCGGCTCGCGCGACACCCGCGCCGGGGGTTTGACCTATGGCGAGAAGAACCGCTGCGACTGCGGCGAGTCCGAGTGTGCTCGCCGCCGTGATCGATCGCCGGAAACCGAAGTGACCACCCATGCGTTCTCCACCAATCCGGCCGATCTGTGCCGCGTCGCCGCGAGGTCGTCGGCGTCCGCTCCGGCCGAGTTACTCGCGAATGTTCGGATCGTAGAAGTCTGTGACCCACGCCACAAGAGAATCCGACGGCCGAACGGCGAACCGACGACGATGGACGGCAGATTCGACTGTTCGGACTACACGAGAGAGCTTCAATTGCGGCCTTTTCGCCGCCCGCGCGCAGTGTCGCCGCTGCGACCCCTTGTCCACCCCAAACCAGGCTGCGTCGGAGGGTTCTCACTTCATTTCGGCCGTGTTATATCCTTGACGCCAGGTCATGAGTATCAGCGCAAAGCCCCGGCTCGCTGATCGGCAACCCTCCAACCGCGGTGGGGTGCTCCGGGTGATGACCGGGTTGTGGGACCCCGTTCTGCGACGATCAATTCGTCGATGATGGTTTCGGGTCCCCGGCAAGCGCGGGTCCGAAGGTCGGACCCCAACAGGGTCGTCGTGCCCTGCCGACCGTAGAAAGTGATGCGTATTCAATGTCTGACGTCGACGTCGACCAGAATCCAGCCGACAACTGGAGTTTCGAGACCAAGCAGATTCACGCAGGCCAGACAGCCGACGCGGCGACCAACGCCCGCGCTCTGCCGATCTACCAGACCACGTCGTACACGTTCAACGACACCACCCATGCCGCGAATCTGTTCGGCCTTGCCGAGCCAGGCAACATCTACACGCGCCTGATGAACCCGACACAGGATGTCGTCGAGCAGCGTCTCGCTGCTCTCGAGGGCGGTGTCGCGGCGCTGCTCGTCGCGTCGGGTCAGGCTGCGGAGACGTACTCGATCCTGAACATCGTCGAGAACGGCGGGCACGTCGTGTCGAGTCCCCGCCTCTACGGCGGAACTTACAACCTCTTCCACTACACGCTGCCCAAGCTCGGCATCGAGGTCACGTTCGTCGAGGATCCGGAAGATCTCGACTCGTGGCAGGCCGCAGTCCGCGACAACACGCGCGCGTTCTACGGCGAGTCGATCTCCAACCCGAACAACGAGATCCTCGACATCGAGGGCATCTCGGAGGTCGCACATCGCAACGGCGTGCCGCTCATCGTCGACAACACCGTCGCCACCCCGTATCTGCTCAACCCGCTCGCGCACGGCGCCGACATCGTCGTGCACTCGGCCACCAAATACATCGGTGGGCACGGAACCGCGATCGGCGGCGTGATCATCGACGGCGGCACCTTCGACTGGCGTGTCCAGCGCGACGGCAAAGACCTCTTCCCCGGTTTCACCACGCCCGACCCGAGCTACCACGGCGCGGTCTTCGCCGATCTCGGCGCTCCCGCGTACGCACTCAAGGCACGCGTGCAGTTGCTCCGCGACACCGGCGCAGCAATCTCGCCGTTCAACGCGTTCCTGCTCGCACAGGGTCTCGAGACCTTGAGCCTGCGCGTCGAGCGTCACGTCGCCAACGCGAAGCGCGTCGCCGAATACCTCAACGACAACCCGCAGGTCGAGGAGGTCTACTACGCCGGTCTGTCGTCGTCGCCCTGGTACAAGCGCGGCCAGGAGCTCGCACCGAAGGGGCAGGGCGCTGTCATCGGGTTCGGGATCGCAGGCGGCGTCGACGCGGGCAAGCGGTTCGTCGAGGCGCTCACACTGCACAGCCACGTCGCCAACATCGGTGATGTGCGCTCACTGGTGATCCACCCCGCATCGACCACCCACAGCCAGCTGACCCCCGAGGAGCAACTCGCCGCGGGTGTCACCCCCGGCCTCGTCCGCCTCGCGGTGGGCATCGAGGGAATCGACGACATCCTCGCTGACCTCGACCGGGGTTTCGAAGCAGCCAAGTAGACAACGCAGAGCAAGGAGCGAGGACACCTGTGTCGGTGAGCATCGACCCGCAGACGGATACAGAGCAACGGCCGGACTGGGAGAACGCCCCGGACGGCCAGATGCTCAGCGCCCGTCTCGGGTCGATCTCACTCGACAACGGTGAGCAGATCGACGACGTGACCCTCGCCTTTCAGCGGTGGGGAAAACTGTCGCCTGCTCGCGACAACGTCATCCTCACGCTGCACGCCCTGACCGGCGATTCACACGTGACCGGACCCGCCGATGCTGCTCATCCATCCCCCGGCTGGTGGGACGGTCTGATCGGTCCCGGCGCGGCAGTCGACACCGACGAATGGTGCGTCATCTCGGCAAACGTGCTCGGCGGATGCCGTGGATCGACCGGGCCCGCATCGCTGGACCCCACCGGCCGACCGTGGGGTTCGAGCTTCCCGCAACTCACCGTGCTCGATCAGGTCCGCGCCGAAGTCGCACTGATGGATCATCTGGGCATCGAGAGCATCGGCGCGGTTGTGGGCGGCTCGATGGGCGGCGCACGCGCACTCGAGTGGATCATCGAGTACCCCGAACGGGTTCGAAGCGCACTCGTGCTAGCCGTCGGCGCTCGTGCGACCGCCGACCAGATCGGTACGCAGACAACGCAAATCGCAGCCATCACGTCCGATCCGGCGTGGCACGGCGGCGACTATCACGGCACCGGCGAGGCGCCGACGACCGGAATGGGAATCGCTCGTCGGATCGCGCACCTGACCTACCGCAGCGAGCCGGAGCTCGACGAACGCTTCGCGAATGATGCTCAGGGCCAAGAGAATCCACTCACCGGCGGACGCTACGCAGTGCAGAGCTACCTCGAGCACCAGGCGGGCAAACTGGTCGAGCGTTTCGATCCGGGAAGCTACGTCATCCTCAGCGAAGTACTCAACCACCATGATGTCGGGCGCGATCGCGGTGGCGTGAAGGCCGCACTCAACGCGTGCAACGTTCCGGTGATCGTCGGCGGTATCGACTCGGATCGCCTGTACCCTTTGCGGTTACAGGTCGAACTCGCCGAAGAGCTCGGCAATTGCGTCGGCGGCCTCCAGGTGGTTCAGTCCGACAACGGCCACGACGGATTCCTCACCGAATTCGACGCCATCGGCGATCTACTCAAGCGCACAGTCGATCTCGCGCGTCGCTGAAGTCAGGACGTCAGCTGCCGTTGTACTCCGCTGATAGATCAGCGTGCCCGCTCACGTAGCGACCTGGCGTCGGCGTATCCGATCGCCCGCGCCGCAGCTTCTCGTGTCCACCCCTGCGCCACCAGTTCGCTCGCCGCCTCACGGCGCACCTGCGCCGAGTAGGCGTGCGGAGTCATCCCGGTCGCTGTCACGAAGTGCCGCACCAGTGTTCGAGCCCCCACATGAAGAGTCGACGCCAACGTCGCGAGATCGGGTGGCGGGCCGTCGACCTGGTCGAGGACATCCTGAGCACGGTGTACAAGATCGTCGAGATGATCACGGTGCATGAGCGTGAACGGCGCCTGCCCAGCAGTACCCGGCCTCCATGCGGGCACGACGAGGGTCCGAGCGACCCTCGCGGCAAATGCGGGTCCGTGATCGTGCGCGATGAGATGTAACGAGAGATCGATTCCGCTCGCTATGCCTGCGGAGGTGTGTACCCGGGGTGTGCACGTGTAGAGCACCCCGTGGGCCACCTCGACCCCGCGGAACCGCGCAAGCCGGTCGAGCAACTCGTGATGCGTTGTCGCACATAATCCGTCGAGAACGCCCGCCTGCGCGAGCGTCAATGCACCAGCGCACACGCTCGCCACAGAACCGCTCGCTCGATGGTGTTCGGCGACACGCAGGACGAGGTGATCTGCGAGAGGTGCCACGTCGGCCGCGAGCTTCCCTCCCACAACCATCACGAGGTCGCGCGTCGACAATTCCGGCCACGTCGTCGACGCACCCAACGCGATCCCCTGATGGGAAGTGACAGTGGCGGTGTCGGCTACCGTCGAGATCTCGTAGTCACCGCCGAGATCGTTCGCCGATGCGAACGCCTGTATCGGTCCCGCCGCGTCGAGTAGGTGCACTCGTGGCGGCAGCACGATCAGGACACGACGCCTACGGCGATCGACAGTCATGCTCTCATGCTGGCATGCCGAGTTCCGCGAGTGTGGTGACGAGTGCGAATCGACCCGACAGCGCCGCCGCTGTCCGCTCGATCACCGTCGCGGCGTCAAGCACCCCTGACCCATCGGCGAGCGGCAGTGGATGCGTCGCCGTCGCATCGATCACCACCTCGACGGAGTAGCCGAGATCGCTCGCGACCCGGGCCGTGGTCTCCACGCACTGCTCCGTGCGGATTCCTGCGAGACGCACGGTATCGATTCCTGAGTGGATCAGCAATTGCCCGAGATTGGTTGTGGTAAAGGCATTGTGACTTGTCTTGACGATCACCGGCTCGTCGGAGCGGGGCACGAGGTCGTCAACGAGCCGCACCAATCCGCGTTCCGGATCGAACGGTCCCTCGCTGCCCGGGGCGGAGTGCAGCACCCAGATCACCTGGTCGCCGCGAACACGCGCCGACTCCACGAGCTCCGCCACTCTGATGGCGATCTCCGGATCCGAGATCTGCTCCCACGAGGGCTGCTGTAGAAACGATTCCTGGACGTCGATGACGATCAATGCGTTTGCCATGTATCGATCATGGCCTCACCGCGGCACGCAGAACAGGTGCAAGAAGGTCACTGACCGGAACGATCAGGACACGTCATGGCGGCGGCAGCAGTCCGTCGGGAACGGGCGTCGTGGTCGTCGTGGTCGGAGGTGTCAGTTGACCTACTCCTGCACCACGATCGTTATGTGACTGCGACGCACCACCATTCGAACCAGCCCCGGCAGAGGGTTGCTGATGGCTGGGAGTCGGCGTCTCCACACCGGGAGCGGGCGTCCCCGACGGCGGAACGAACCCCGGCGGCAGCAGCTTGGGCGGAATCGTGATTCCGGGCGGCAGTGGCAAAGTGGGACGACTGGTCTCGGCGCTGGGTGGCCGCGTTGTCGTCGACGGCGTACTCGGACGCGCGGAGAGTGTCAGCGTGGACGGCGACGGCGTCGTCGGAGGCAATTGCGTTGTCGCCCAACCCGGTCCGTCGTCCTCGCGCGCTGTGCGCGGGGCTTCGGCCGACGTCGAGGTGAGTTGTGTCGGTTCCTGTCTCGTCTCCGAGGGAACGATGTCGGACTGGTCGGAGTCGGTCGATATCGACGCGACGCGAGCACTCGAGGGCGACGGGATGTCCGTGGAGTTGCCGGTGAGTGTCGAACCCACCGCATACACCGTGAACATCGCTGCGGCAATGACAACGGCTGCAACAGCAATCGGCAGCGGAGAGAGCACTCCCCTGCGCCTCCCGCCTCCGATGAAGGCCAATCGACTGGGCGCCGTTGCCTGCTCGGACGAGAGCATCGCGGCGCCCACAGCTGCAATTTGTTCCGGATTCGTCGGGATGACGACCTCGACGAGTCCGCCTTCGGCATCCTCTTCGGGCACCATGTCGGCGATGGTCGGCAGGTTCGCCAGACCACCGACGAGAACCACCGCGCACGCCGAATGCGTTGCGAGGTAACGGCTCAGCTCTTCGCGAGCGTCTTTCAGAAATGGACGTACCGCCGAGGCGAGCGTTGCGTCGCCGATGCGGAACCGGCCGGCGGCGTCGACTGTGCCGTGCTCGCCCGACTCCTCCTTGGCGGTTCTGACGGCACTACGCAAAGCGTTGCGACTGAGCTTGTTCGAGAACGAACCACTCACGGCACCTGCGTCGTCGACCACCTGGCGGACGATCGCGTCGTCGAGCGCGCGACCCGACAGCGCGCGTGAGTGTGTGATGTCGCCGATGGCTCCACTCGAAGGCTCGACGGGGTCGGGTCCACGCCGGCAGATCCACCTCGTCTCCGTTGAGGAGGCCGTGGTGGCCTGCTTGATCGAAACGGGCCAGATCGGGAGGTACCGGTCGGTGGTCGTCGTCGACTGCGGCGACAGCGGCACGACCTTTTACACCGTCGAGCCTTCGAGTGGAGCCATCGGCGACATCACACACTCACGCGCGCTGTCGGGTCGCGGTCTCGACGACGCG
>NZ_LZMO01000037.1:0-4982 GCF_001665715.1 Gordonia sp. 852002-10350_SCH5691597 | reverse complement strand
CGTCGACCGCCAGAGAGGGTGTTGAGGCCGCCAGAGGCGGGGCTGAAACAGGCTCGGACACGCGGTCCAGTCTGCCGCAAGCAGTCCGAATTGTTTCTCACGCCCACCCATGTGACACGGTTGAGGAGTGAGATCACCGGACAATCGCAGCAGCACACTCGACCTCGGACGGGCCACCGACGCCGACTGGGACGAGATCATCACCACGGATGCTCGCGCGTTCGCCATGCGAAATCCTATTTCCGACGACGAGCGCACCGATCTCCGCGGAAAGGTCTCCGACGACGACGTCGTGCTGGTCCGCGACTCCTGGCACGACGACCGTCCACTCGTCGGGGTGTCGATGTTCTACCGGATGCAGATGACGGTCCCCGGTGGTGTGCAGGTTCCCGCGGCGGGTCTGTCCTGGGTGTCGGTCGCGTCGACCCATCGTCGACGAGGAATTCTGCGTCGGATGATCACCGAGTTGTTCTCTCAGTGGGAGAGGGAGGGTTTCGCGTTCGCGATCCTCACCGCGTCGGAGGGGACCATCTACGAGCGGTTCGGGTTCGGCCCGGCATGCTTCGCCGAGAGCGTCGAGGTGACCCCCGGGCAACCGACGCTGCGCGCCGAGGCGCCCGATCACCCCGAGGTCTACTTCGGCACCCCCGAGCAGGTCGCGGCGACCATCCCCGACATCCACGCGCGGTGGGCGCGCACACGCCCGGGCGCGCTCGCGCGGACACCGCAGTGGTGGGCCCCGATCCTCGCCGACCGTCCGTCTGAGCGTCCCCCGGCCGCCAGCGGCCTGCACTACCTGCTGCACCCCGACGGCTACGCCAGCTATCGCATCCACAAGAGCTCCGCCGGCCAGGTGCGCGGCGAGGTGGAGGAACTGTTCGCGATCACCGACGACGCACACACCGAGCTGTGGCGGGTTCTGCTCGGACTCGACCTCGTGCCGTCGCTGACGGCGTCGATCCCGGTCGACGATCCGCTGCGCGCGAAACTCACCGATCTGCGGTCCGCGCCGGTCACCGGGCGCTCCGACAAGATGTGGGTGTCGATCCTCGACGTCCCCGCCGCGCTCAGCACGCGCACGTACTCCGCCGACCTCGACATCGTGCTCGAGGTGACCGACGGGTATCGGGAGCGCGCGGGGGTCTTCGACGTATCGGTGCGTAACGGTGGCGCGATCGTCGCGCCGTCGACGTCGAATCCGACTGTGCGCATGGATATTTCGGTGCTGTCGAGTTTGTTCCTCGGCGGGGTGCAGCCGTCGCTGTTCGCGAGCGCGGGACGCCTGTGGACAGACTCCGACGACACGCTGCTCGCGCTGACCCAGGCGTTCGCCGCCGACCGCGCACCGTTCTCGGGGACGTTTTTCTGACCTCGACAGGCTCGATCAGCGTCGGGGATGGCTCGACCGGCGAGTGATCTCGACAAGCTCGATCAGCGTCGGGGATGGCTCGATCAGCGGGGCGCCGCTCAGGAGGGCTCGTCGGTTTCGCTGATCAGTTTGGCGAGGACCGGCAGGGCGCTGCGGAGGGTTGCGCGCTCGTCGTCGGTCAGTGCGTCGATCTGATCGGAGAGCCAGGCGCGTCGAGCGGCGTGCTCGGCGACGATGACCTCCTCGCCCGCGGGAGCCAGCGTCACGATTGCCTGACGCCCGTCTGTGGGGTGCGGCGCGCGCTCGATCATGCCGAGATCGGACAGCGAAGCCAGCACGCGCGTCATCGACGGTGGCTTGACTCGCTCGGCGGCCGCCAGCGCGCCCGGAGTCATCGCTCCCTCGATGTGAAGCGTCGACAATGCCGACAACTGGGTCAAAGATACGAGTTGGTTCTGTCTACGAAGGCGAAGTCGCCGCGCCAAGCGCACAATCGCTAGCGCCAGGGCACCCGATAAACCGTCGTCGGTCGGTGTACTCACGGGCCTTACATTAGTTTGCCGCACAGCATTTGCAGTACTGACCGGCCGTTTTCACAACTCGAACGGACGACATTGGGCCGAATTGTCCGGTTTTCTGGTCAACTGATCAGGTTGGAGATGGGTTCGCGCGCGAAGTAGAGGGCGAAGACGATCGCGATCGCCCACATCAACGGGTGCACCTTGCGCGCCTTGCCCGCCGCTGCGGCCATCACCACCCAGCTGATGAATCCGACGCCGATGCCGTTGGCGATCGAGTAGGTGAACGGCATGGTGACGATCGTCAGGAAGACCGGGAGGGCGTACTCGAACTTCGTGAAGTCGATGCGGGTCACCTGACCCATCATCAGCGCACCGACGATGACCAGCGCAGGCGCGACGGCCTCGGACGGGATGACCTCGTACAGCGGCGTCAGGAACATCGCCACGATGAACAGTCCGCCGGTCACGATGTTGGCCAGACCCGTTCGGGCACCTTCGGCGATGCCCGACGCCGACTCGACGAAGACCGTGTTCGACGACGACGACGCCACACCGCCCACGATCGCACCCGTGCCCTCGACGACCAGCGCCTTACCGACACCGGGCAAATTGCCCTTGTCGTCGGCGAGTCCGGCTTCGCGGCCGAGTCCGGTCATCGTGCCCATCGCGTCGAAGAAATTCGACAGCACCAGCGCGAAGACGAACACACACGCCGCGAGCACGCCGATTCGTGTGAAGGCGCCGAAGAGGTCGACGTTGCCGACGAGACTCAGATCGGGCAGTCCACCTGCCGAGTCGGGGATCTTCGGCACCGACAGCGACCAGCCGCCCTGCTTCTGCGCGCCAGAGCCGAGATGCAGCGTCGACTCCAGAATGATCGAGATGATCGTCGTGATGATGATCCCGAGGAGCAGACCACCCGGCACCTTCATCACCATCAACGCGCCCATGAGCAGGACGCCGATCACGAAGATGAGCGTCGGCACCGTGGTGATCGAGTTACCGAAGCCGAGCTGGACCGGCGTGGTGGTGCCCGCGGCGTCGGGGATACGGCGGACGAACCCTGCGTCGACGAATCCGATGAACGCCACGAAGCAGCCGATACCCGCTGCGATCGCTGCTTTCAGTTCTGCGGGAACAGCATTGAACACCGCGGTGCGGAATCCGGTGATCGCCAGGATGACGATGATGATGCCGTCGACCACGACCAGCCCCATCGCCTCGGGCCAGGTGACCTCGGGGACGATGGTCACCGCGAGCAGGCTGTTGATGCCCAGACCGGTGGCGATGGCGAAGGGATAGTTCGCGACGAGTCCGAAGATGATCGACATGACGCCCGCGACGAGCGCCGTGACGGCCGCGACCTGCGCGATGGGCAGCACGTTGCCGAGGACGTCGGCGTTCTTGGACTCGCCCGGTATGCCGCCGATGATGATCGGGTTGAGCACCACGATGTAGGCCATCGTGAAGAACGTCACCAGACCGCCGCGCACCTCGCGGTTCAGCGTCGAACCGCGTTCGCTGACCTTGAAGAAGCGGTCGACCGCCCCGAACCGCCGCGTCGGTTCCGCCGACTGGGCGCTCGGTTCCGCCGACTGGGCGTCGGGGCGCGTCGACTGGGCGCTCGGTTCCGCCGACTGGGCGTCCGGGCGCGTCGACTGTGCGTCCGGTTCCGTCGACTGGGCGTCGGAGCGCGTCGACTGGGCGCTCGGTTCCGCCGACTGGGCGCTCGGTTCCGCCGACTGTGCGTCGGCGTTCGATGGCTGTGTCGGATCACTCGAGGGATCGCTTGTCACAAGGGGGAAGTTACCCTGTCCTCCGTGGCCGATGAACCCGAGATCCCCCAATTGCCGCAATCGCTGCGGGCACCCGAGCCGGTGATCGTCGTCGGCATGGTCGCGTGGCTGGTGGCGACGATCGTCGTGTGGGCCACGGGTTGGGGCGGCGGTCGCACGCTGGCCGTGTGTCTCGTCGGCCTCGCCGTCGGCGTAGCGGGCACGGGCGTCTTCCTTCTCCAGCGCGCTGCATCTCGACGCGGCGACCGGACTGCGCAACGCGGGCTGGACTGAGCGCCGACCGCCGACTGGGCCCGACCGCCGAGCAAGCAGCGCGGCGTCGACGACACGCTTTTCGACGCAACCCACCCGCGCGCACCAAGCACTTGCTAGGTTCAGTGTTCATGCAGATTCGGGGATTCTCACTACTGGTTGCGGTCGCTGCGGCACTCGGCTTGCTCGCCGGGACGACGACTGCGGGCACCGCGTCGGCGGTCCCTCTACCGGTGACGTTCAACTTCTTCTCGGGCATCGCGCCGGAGTTGGCCAATCATGGCGGATCGCTCCCGGGCTCCAACGACTTCTCCTGCCGCCCGACGTCGAAACATCCCTACCCCGGTGGTGCTCGCACACGGAACGGGCGGATCGCAGCAAACCAATTGGGGCACATACGTTCCGCTGCTGAAGAACGAGGGCTACTGCGTCTTCGCGCTCACCTACGGGGCACTCGATGAGCTGCCGTGGCCAGGTCCTGCCGTCGGCGGAATGGGACTGATCGAAGACAGCGCAGCACAATTCGGGCGTTTCGTCGACAAGGTCCTCGCCGCGACGGGTGCATCCAAGGTCGACGTCGTCGGACATTCGCAGGGCACCGTCGTGCCCGCGTACTACGCGAAATACCTTGGCGGACGGGGCAAGATCGACAAGCACGTATCGATCGCCCCGGCGTGGCGGGGTTCGACGGTGGCCGGGGCGGACCTCATCCTGCCGACGGTCCGCAAGCTCGGCATCTCCGCGGCACAGACCCCGCTCTGCCAGGGATGCGCCGAACTCGACCCCAGCTCGGACGTGATGCGCAAGATCGCTGCGGGCGGCTACTACTACCCAGAGATCAGCTACACCAACATCGCCACCCGCTACGACGAGGCCGTCGTCCCGTACACGCTCGGCCTGCCGCCGGGTGGCTCCAACGTGCGCAACATCGTCGTCCAGGACGGCTGCCCGGTGGACTTCACCGAACACGCGGGCGTCGCGGGTTCGCGCCGCGCCGCGTACTTCGTCCTGAACGCACTCGACCCCGCTCACCCCCGCCCGGTC
>NZ_LZMO01000036.1:0-2578 GCF_001665715.1 Gordonia sp. 852002-10350_SCH5691597 | reverse complement strand
CCATGACGAGGAGGACTACTGAAATGAGCACACCGCAACCCGTCAACGTCCACATCCAGACCGGTGCGGGCGAGATCATCCGCATCGTCGCCACCCTGCTCCTCTTTGGCGGGTTGGGGATGTTGGTGTGGGCCGTCGGACAAGGGCCGATGGCCGAGTACGCGAGCATCGCCGCGTCGGCGTCGCTGGTGTTCTTCTGCGGTCGCCTATGGAGCCGCGGCGTCATCGGCGTCCCCGCGGCCACCGCGAACGCGGCGGCTCAGGCCGGGCGCGGCGACGCTGACGCCGAGTTCCTGCGCCAGGTGGCGCAGAGTGCGTCCAGCGTCTCCGGCGGTTACCTGCGCCGCTGCTCGATCCCGATCCTGCTGCTGATCTCGGTTGGCTATGGTGTCGCATTTCTTCTTGTCCGCGAGGGTGTTTCGGCGGCGATGCACGTCTTTCAGAATTTGTGGATCGCGGGCGGTGTTTCGCTGCTGCTCGGCAGCCTCGTTGTGATGCCGAGCCTGTTCCCGTCGATGTTCGCGTCGCTGCGCCGCAGCGGTGTGATCCGGCCGGAGGGGACCGCACCCGCGACCACCCCCACCCCCGCAGCGGCCGCGCACACCGCCGCTACCCCCGCTCCGGCCAAGGTGAAGGTCGTGCGCCGTGTCAAGAAGGAGGGCTCCGATGCCTGAGTACGAGTACGAGTACGTCGATGAGCATGGCCATCCGCTGACCCCCGAGGAGGTGGCCGCCCTGGGCGACGTCGAGATCGTCGAGGAGACCCCGGTCAGCGAGACTCCGGTGCGTGCAGCGACGCCTTCGACACCCCATCGCATCCCCAAGGCGCTCATCGGCGTCGCCGCGGTCGCGGTGCTGGGTATCGGTGGTGGCGTGGCCTACGGCCTGCATGCGATGGGCGGGCAGGACAATGTGGCAGCGGTGAAAGCGCAGGTCAGGGACAAGACGAAGGAAGTCAAACAGAAGGCGGATCAGCCGGCTGACGAACCGATCGACGCATGCAGTCAGCTCAGTGCGGCCGCGTACTCGGTGACGGCGACGACCGGCGCAAGCCTGAAGGACAGGCTCAAGGAGAAGGCTGAACACGAGGGCTCCGATCCGTCGATGGAGCTGGCGATCCAGGGGACGCCCGTCACGCTGCCCGGCTTCGCCGAAAGACTCAAGGCCAATCCTGACGCCCGCGTGACGATGCTGCAGCTGGGCAGACACGACCTCGGCATCTACGTCGCCGAGCCACAGCGGTCGGCCAGCGCTGACTCGACGACCACCGCGACCGCCGCGGCCCCGTGGTGGAAGGTGGTCGCCGACACAAGCGCCACACCGCCGACGCTGGCGGGTGGGCCCGGTGACGGCACCGACGAGGATGCCGCGGGGGCTTGCGAGACCGCACCAGGTGGGACGTACCGCGTCGTCGGCGACGGCATCCCTGCTTCGGCCGAGGGGCTCAAGGCCGGGCAGGTGCAGGTCGAGAGCGCCAAAGCAGACGCGTCGCAGGAGGGCGTCGTCTGGCTGGTCATCGGAGACCAGTTCGCGAAGGCGCAGATTCAGGCGGCGACCACGGGCCAGGAAGGCGGTAGCTGACTGGCCCCGCTCCTAATCATCTTGGCCTGCAACCCATTTCGGTACAAAGACACAAGGAGAAGCCAACAATGAACACCCGAACTCGCGTCATCGCCTCGACTGTCGCCGCCTCGGCAGCGGTGGCCCTGGGCACCATCGGCGTCGGCCAGGCATCGGCCTCGATCCCTGACGGCCAGTACACACTCACGAGCACCGCAGGCGCCCACGCACCGGCGAGAGTCTCACACGGCCGTTTGCACTACCTCGGCCAGAATCTGCCGATGCACATGACGCGAGTCGGCGCGACGGTCGAGGTGGCGGGCAATGCGATCGAATACCGACTCGCCAAGCACGGCCGTGGATACGTCGGTCCGTCCCTGATCCTCGGGATTCCGACGGGGGTGGTGATCAGTCTGACGCCACGCTAGGGCGAACGAAACAGCCAGCCAGACAGAGCAATCCGAGACAAATCAATCATCAAAGGAGTCAGAAATGGGTATCAACAAGATCAAGACCGCCACCGTCGCGCTCGCCGGAGCCGCTGCCATCGCGGGCCTCGGCGCACTGGGCACGGGCACCGCCGCAGCGTCGCCGGTCCCCCACGACGGCGCGTACACGCTTGTGGTGCACAACCCGATCGTGCCGGTGGGTACACCGCCGATCGGCTCGGTGCCGGCCTCCATCCATGGCGGTGTCCTGACCATCGCGGGGCAGAGCGGCACCTTGCACGCGAGCGCACCGGGCGACACCGATTTCGGGCCGACCGCGACCATCGCGGGCGTGCCGGTCTCGCTGCTCGGCGACGGTGGAGCAGACGGCTACGGGCTCGTCGCCAACGGCTCGGCGTGGGGCCGGCTCGTGCCGCGCTGACGGGCTGAACCGAGAACCCCCGCACCGGACGGTGCGGGGGGTCTTGTGTGTCTGTGATCAGCTCAGCGCGCCACGAGCTTCCCGATCCACAGCTTCAGTGAGTCGGGCGCGACGAAGTAGACGTACGGGACCGAGTCCTGCGGCTGCA
>NZ_LZMO01000035.1:0-43176 GCF_001665715.1 Gordonia sp. 852002-10350_SCH5691597 | reverse complement strand
GCCCCCCCCCCCCCCCCCCCCCCCCCCCCCCCCCCCCCCCCCCGCCCCCCCCCCCCCCCCCCCCCCCCCCCCCCCCCCCCCCCCCCCCCCCCCCCCCCCCCCCCGACTGGATGGATGGTGGGTGGCTACTTGATCTCGAGCAGCACGGTGCCCTGGGTGACGGCTGCGCCCGCCTCGATGGCGAGGCCGGTCACGACACCGTCCTTGTGCGCGGTCACCGGGTTCTCCATCTTCATCGCCTCAAGCACCACGACGAGGTCGCCTGCGGAGACCTCCTGGCCCTCCTCGACGGCGATCTTGACGACGGTGCCCTGCATGGGCGCGGCAACCGAGTCGCCGGACGCGGCAGCACCGGCACCCTTGCTGCGAGTGCGCGGCTTCGGCTTCTTGCGGACAACGCCATTGCTCGACGACCCTCCGCCGAGAGCGAGGTCGCCGGGCAGTGAGACCTCGACGCGGCGGCCACCGACCTCGACGACCACGTTCTGGCGCGGCGCCGAATCGTCCTCTTCGATGGCTGCGCCACCGGTGTAGGGCTCGATCGGGTTGTCCCAGTCGGTCTCGATCCACTTGGTGTAGACGTCGAACGTCTCGACGCCGTTCTCATCGGTGTGGCCGACGAACGCGGGGTTGGTGACGATGTGACGGTCGAAGGGGAGGACCGTTGCGAGTCCCTCGACCTCGAACTCGTCGAGGGCGCGGCGCGCACGCTCGAGTGCCTGCTCGCGGTTCTCGCCGGTGACGATGAGCTTGGCGAGCATCGAATCGAACTGTCCGCCGATGACGTCGCCCTGCTCGACGCCGGAGTCGACGCGCACACCGGGACCCGATGGCTCCTTGTAGACCGTGATCGGGCCGGGGGCGGGCAGGAAGTTGCGGCCGGGGTCTTCGCCGTTGATCCGGAACTCGATGGAGTGTCCGCGCGGTGCGGGGTCTTCGGAGAACTCGAGCTTCTCGCCGTTGGCGATTCGGAACTGCTGGCGGACGAGGTCGATGCCCGACGTCTCCTCGGTGACCGGGTGCTCGACCTGCAGGCGGGTGTTGACCTCGAGGAACGAGACCAGGCCGTCGTTGCCGACGAGGAATTCGACGGTGCCCGCACCGTAGTAACCGGCCTCGCGGCAGATGGCCTTCGCCGACGAGTGGATGCGGTTGCGCTGTTCGTCGGTGAGGAACGGTGCGGGTGCCTCCTCGACGAGCTTCTGGAAACGACGCTGCAGCGAGCAGTCGCGGGTACCGGCGACGATCACGTTGCCGTGCTGATCGGCGATGACCTGCGCCTCGACGTGGCGCGCTTTGTCGAGGTAGCGCTCGACGAAGCATTCGCCGCGACCGAACGCGGAGATGGCCTCACGGGTGGCCGACTCGAACAGCTCGGGGATCTCCGCAATGGTGTAGGCCACCTTCATGCCGCGGCCACCGCCGCCGAACGCCGCCTTGATCGCGACCGGCACGCCGTACTCCTCGGCGAATGCGACGACCTCGTCGGCGTTCTTGACCGGGTCCTTGGTGCCCGGAGCCATCGGGGCGTCGGCCTTCAGTGCGATGTGGCGCGCGGTGACCTTGTCGCCGAGGTCGCGGATCGACTGCGGTGACGGTCCGATCCAGATGAGACCGGCGTCGAGCACTGCCTGGGCGAAATCGGCGTTCTCGGACAGGAACCCGTAGCCGGGGTGGATGGCGTTGGCGCCCGACTTCGCGGCGGCGTCGAGGATCTTGTCGAAGACCAGGTACGACTCTGCGGAGGTCTGACCGCCGAGGGCGAAGGCCTCGTCGGCGAGCTTCACGAACTTGGCGTTCGCGTCGGGTTCCGCGTAGACCGCGACGCTGGGGATTCCGGCGTCGCGCGCGGCGCGGATGACGCGGACCGCGATCTCTCCTCGATTGGCGATCAGGACCTTGTTGATCGTCGAGTTGGAGCTGATCGTGGAGTTGGGCGCTTGTTCACTGGGCACTTGCTTGATCTCCTGGGCCTGGCTCTGTGCTGAGCTGTCTTCACGGGGTGCTGCCGCCGGTGTGCGACGTCCCCCTCGTCTCACCACTCGTTGTTGATCGTGCGGCTTCGTCGTACCGGTGTCACGCCTGGGCGGTGTTGTCACGTGGACTGTGCTCTCACCTGGAGGGTGTCATCTGGGCGACGTCAACCACTCGAGTCTATCGGGTGGGTTCCGCGGTTCACCCTAGCCCACCGAGCAATCGTTCGGTTGCGGTCGGGGTCACACCGTGGAACCGAATGTGCTTGCGTCACCGACGGACCGGACGAACTCGGCGAAATCATGCAGGTAGGCGTGCACCGGACCCTCCTCGCGCGCGATCTCACCCGGAGCGGTACGTGCTTCGGGGTCGGCGATCAGCGTGGGGCCGACGACCTCGCCGACATGGCTTTCTTGGGGGAATCGTGCCGAGAAGCGCATACCCGACGGTGTGCGGTTGATCCAGATGAAGACCTCGTTGCGGGCGTAACTGTGGCTTCTGATCACGGTGGCGCGGCCACTGTCGGCCTCGGCGGCGCCGGGAGCGTAGCGCGTGTCGATGAACGAGATGACGAACTGCGGTTCACCCCGATAGCCGATGAGATCCGCAACACGCAGGAATGGCAGTGATGCGCCCTGACGTGCGCGTTTGAGCTCGTCGGTTGCGCGGGCCACCGCTTGGTCGAAGGTGGGCGAATCCGACATGTCCAGGCAGAACGGGGCGACGGCGACGAACCAACCAAGCGCGGTGAGCCACCGCTGCTCGTTTCGTGTGTGCCGCGGCAGGACGCAGCGGAACTCCCGATCACCGGTGCGGCGATGATGGACGATCGCGAACGCGGCGAGTATCCCCGCGGTCAGAGTGCCGCCGGCCTCCGAGCACACCGCCGTGAAGCGGTTCGCCGAGTCGTCGTCGACGATCACACCCGACAGCGACTCCTGCGGGACGTCGACAGCGGGATCGGGCGGCTCGTCGACGGCGGTGTTCGCCGCCGGTGTCTGGAACGCAGGCATGTCGCCTGCGCCTGTCTTCAGAAACGACGTCCAGGTGGACACGCTGGGATGGTCGGCTCCGGTTTGGTCGGCGAGTCGACGCTCCTGTGCGCTGAAGTCGACGTAGCTACCGACCTCGGGCAGTGCGGGGTCGGTGCGGTCGCGTGCGGCTCGATAGAGCGTGATCAGTTCGTGCTGGGCCATGATCAGCGAGTAGCCGTCGACCAACGAGTGGTCGGCGGCGAACAGCAGCGTGAACGACGATTCGCGGCCGACGGTGGCGAACATGTAGGCGGGCCATTGCATCGGGGCGGTCGCGCGGTCGAAGGCGCCCGCGATCTGTTCGAGGAGCGGACCGGACTCGGAGTACCACCCGATTCGGCCCATCTTGAGTCGGACGGTGCCCGGCGGCGTGCTCAACCGGTGCAGGCCGTCGGCCTTGATGATGACGTGGCTGCGCAGTACCTCGTGGCGATCGATCCACTGCGACAGCGCGGCACGGATAGCGGGAATCGAGAGCGGTTCGTCGAAGTGGATCGACAGTCCGAGCCATGACTCGCGACCGCCCTCCTTGCGGGTGCGCACGCGGTAGTCGAACGCGTCGCGCAGATGCTGCTCGTGGTTGTGCGACGTCAGCCGTGTGTCGTCGAGCCAGCCTCCGAGTCCGCCGGGAACAGAAGGAACCCACTCGACGAGACCGCCCGGTTCGATCGGCTCCTCGAGGATCTGGATGAACTTCACTGATGACCGGTCTGACTGCGTACCTGGCTCTTCACCCTGCCGAGCATCCCGGCCATACCGCGAAGACGCAGTGGACTGACCGCGGCGTCGAGTCCGAGGTCGTGGTAGAAATCGCCGGGCACCGCGAGGATCGCGTCGGCGGATTCGCCGTCGAGGCCCTGGGCGAGGATGGACGCGAAACCGCGGGTCGTCGGGGCCTCCGGCGGGGCGCTGAAATAGAGCCTCACGGCGTCGGCGTCGGCGGCGTCGACCGATAAGAACACCGGCGATTGGCACTCCGGTACCGGTTCCATCGCCTCGGTCGCGAGGTCGTCGGGGAGTGCGGGGAGTTCGCCCGCGAACTCGAGGAGGAGTGTCACCTTGTCCGAATCGCCAAGTGCGGCAAAGTCGTCGACGATCTCGGCAAGGGATGCGGGGAGTGTGCCCATCGGTATTCCTACGCGGGTGCGTCGCCGGGTTCTTCGCCGACCGCGATGGGGACGCGCACGGCGTTACCCCACTCGGTCCACGACCCGTCGTAATTGCGCACGTGTGTGAATCCGAGGAGATGGGTCAGCACGAACCAGGTGTGGCTCGACCGCTCGCCGATGCGGCAGTACGCGATGGTCGGGGTTGCGGGGTCGAGGTCGCCGTAGATCTCGTCGAGTTCGGCACGTGAACGGAATCGGCTGTCGGCGCGTGCGGCCTTGGCCCACGGGATAGAGATCGCCGTCGGGATGTGACCACCGCGCAGCGCACCCTCTTCGGGGTAGTCGGGCATGTGGGTGCGTTCGCCGGTGTACTCCTGCGGCGAGCGCACGTCGACCAGCGGCTCGGTGCCGAGCGAGTCGCGTACATCTGCCTCGAAGGCGCGGATCAGCGAGTCGTCGCGCTCGACGACGGGGTAGTCCGACCGCGGGTACTCGGGGACGTCGAAGGAGGTGTCGCGATCCTCCGATATCCATGCGTCGCGACCGCCGTCGAGTAGGCGAACGTCCTCGTGACCGAACAACGTGAAGACCCACAGTGCGTACGCGGCCCACCAGTTGCTCTTGTCGCCGTAGATGACGATGGTGTCGTCGCGTTCGATTCCCTTGCTGCGCATCAACTCTGCGAACTGCTCGCCGTCGATGTAGTCGCGCACCACCTGATCGTTGAGGTGAAGGTGCCAGTCGACCTTCTGTGCGGTCGGGATGTGACCGATGTCGTAGAGCAGGACGTCTTCGTCGGACTCGATGATCTTGAGACCCTTGGCCCCCAGATGCGCGGACAGCCACTGCGTGGTGACCAGACGCTCAGGGTGCGCGTAACCGGCGAAGGCCGGGTTCGGATCGGTTTCCACAGTCACGGTGAGATTCTCCAGCTCGGATCGGGCCACGGCGCGGGCGGCGCAGGACGGCGAAATTCAGCCTAGTCGACAACACTCCGTCCGCACGGTTGGGCGGGCGCGGTTCACCAGTCGTTTTGTGACGACCTAGACACGTTTGGGGCACTCGTGTCGGGGACGACTCGTGCCCGGATATCAGTCCGGCGCGGGTGCTAGGAAGACGCGTTGGGAGACCACAGGGCCGCGACCGGGATGTCCAGTCGGCGCAGAAGGTGACGGACGGTGGGCAGTCCTATGCCGATCACCGACGACGGGTCGCCCTCGATACCCGCGATGAACCACCCGCCACGGCCGTCGAGCGTGAACGCGCCCGCGACCTCGAGCGGTTCGCCCGTCGACACATACGCCTCGATCTCGTCGTCGTCGACGTCGGCGAACCGGACCACCGTCGACGCGGACTCCGCCGAACGTCCGACCACATCGAGTCCGCTGATGTGCGCCACGCAGTGGCCCGTCACGAGCTGGGCCTCGTCGCCGCGCACTCGCTTCCACTGCTCGATCGCCACCTGCGCAGAGTGTGGTTTACCCGTCAGCGTGCCTCGATACAGGAGCATCGAGTCGCACGTGAGCACCACGAGGTCGGGGAGGGTCTGCGCGTCGTCGGTGGCGGCGTGGTCGATGCGTTCGGCCAACAGGGTCGCGATCACCGAGTCGGCCTTCGCTTCGGCCAGTCGCGTCACGGCGTCGCCCGGATTCTCGGCAGCCATGGTTTCGAGGAGGTGGTCCTCGTCGACGTCGGCTACGACGACTCTCGGGTCGAGACCCGCATGACGCAGCACCGTCAGGCGCGCGGGCGACGCCGAGCCGAGGATCACCTCGTAGCGTCGACCGGCTCGGGTCGCGTCGGACTCCTCGCTGGACACGTCGGCGTTCCCGTCAGAAGCGCAGGAACGACGACGCCGAACCACACACAGGACGGAGGCGGTCGATCGGACGGCCCCAGTCGTTGCGCGGCTCCGCGCTGTGCGGTTCCGGAGCGCCACCGCCACCGGTGGCGAGCAGTGCCACCAGAACTGCGACGTCCTCGTCGGTCGGATTGCCCTTCACGACACGCAACACGGAGCGGGCCGATTGCTGCCCGGCTTCGGCGTCGGCAGGCGTGTTGTCGTCAGGTGAGCTCACAGCGGAATGTTCCCATGCTTCTTGGGTGGTACGTTGACGACCTTGCGCTCGAGGAGCTTGAGTGCGGTCGCGATCTGGCCGCGTGTGTGGCTCGGCGGGATGACCGCATCGACGTAGCCACGCTCGGCGGCGACGTAGGGGTTGACCAGCGTGTCCTCGTACTCCTCCTGCAGTTGGAGGCGCAGCGCGTCGACGTCCTCGCCGTTGGCCGCGGCCTCCTTGAGGCGCGCACGATAAACGAATCCGACGGCTCCCGATGCGCCCATCACGGCGATCTGAGCGGTCGGCCACGCAAGGTTGACGTCGGCACCCATGTGCTTGGAACCCATGACGTCATACGCACCGCCGTACGCCTTGCGGGTGATGACGGTGATCTTGCCGACGGTCGCCTCGCCGTAGGCGTAGAGCAGCTTGGCCCCACGACGGATGATGCCGTTGTATTCCTGGTCGGTGCCGGGGAGGAAGCCGGGAACGTCGACGAGGGTCACGATCGGGACGTTGAACGCGTCGCAGGTGCGCACGAAACGCGCGGCTTTCTCCGATGCGTTGATGTCGAGGCAGCCCGCGAACTGGGTCGGCTGGTTGGCGACGATGCCGACGCTGCGTCCGTCGACCCGGCCGAAGCCGACGAGGATGTTGGTCGCGTACTCGGCCTGCACCTCGAGGAACTCGTCGTCGTCGAGGATGCGCCGGATGACCTCGTGCATGTCGTACGGCTGGTTCGGTGAGTCGGGGATGAGCGTGTCGAGTTCGAGATCCTCATCGGTGAGGGTGTCCTCGATCGAACCGGCGGCGGGTTCGTCGACGGGCAGCCGCGGCGGATCTGCGCGGTTATTGCTCGGCAGGTAGGCGAGCAGGTCGCGGACGTACTCGAGTGCGTCCTCCTCGTCGGACGCCACGTAGTGGGCCACACCCGACTTGGTCATGTGGGTGTTGGCGCCGCCGAGCGCCTCCATCGTCACGTCCTCACCGGTGACCGTCTTGATGACGTCGGGACCGGTGATGAACATCTGGCTCTGCTGATCGACCATCACGACGAAGTCGGTCAGCGCGGGCGAGTAGACGTGGCCGCCGGCAGCAGGTCCCATGATCAGCGAGATCTGCGGGATCACGCCGGATGCGCGCACATTGCGGTAGAAGATGTCGGCGTAGAGACCGAGGGAGACCACGCCCTCCTGGATGCGGGCGCCCGCACCCTCGTTGATGCCGATCAGAGGGCGGCCGGTCTTGATCGCGAGGTCCATGACCTTGACGATCTTCTCGCCGTAGACCTCGCCGAGGCTGCCGCCGAAGACGGTGACATCCTGGCTGAAGACACAGACCTCGCGGCCGTCGATGGTGCCGTACCCGGTCACGACACCGTCGCCGACGGGGCGGCGTTCTGCGAGACCGAAGTTGGTGCTGCGATGACGGGCGAGCGCGTCGAGTTCGACGAACGACCCCTCGTCGAGAAGATGCGTGATGCGCTCGCGGGCGGTGAGTCTGCCCTTGTCGTGGATCTTCTCGATGGCGGCCTCACCGACCGGATGCAACGTCTCGTCGAGGCGCTCGCGCAGGTCGGCGAGTTTGCCTGCGGTGGTGTGGATGTCTGGAGCAGCGTCGGGCTGCTGCGGCGCAGAGGTCATAACAGCCGATGCTATCGAGCGCTCGGTAGCCCGCGTCAACCACCCCAATATGAGATCGTCCTCATCTTTCTCGTGATCGGTGCCACGTCGAGGTGTCGAAGTGTGCCACGACGACGCTGCTCGGGTGACTAATCTCGATACCTGTGAGCGACGAGCAGACACCACAGGATTCCCGACCATCTCAGGACGCCGACGCGTTGCGTGCAGCCATCGTGGAACGCTTCGGTTCGCCCGCAAGCGGTGTGGGGTCGACGATCGAGGTCGTCGAGTCGACGGGGTCGACCAACGCCGATCTCGCAGCGCGTGCGGGGGAGCCGGGGATCGTCGGAACCGTGCGCATCACTACCGACCAGACGTCGGGGCGCGGTAGGCACGCGCGGGTGTGGTCGGCTCCCGCGGGAGGGCAGGTGGCCATCTCGGTGGCGCTCGACGCGGGCGATCAGACCGAGCAGCTGGGCTGGTTGTCGTTGGCGACGGGGGTGGCCGCGGCGTCGGCCATCGAGTCGGCAACGGGCGTACGTCCCACACTCAAGTGGCCCAACGACGTGCTCGTCGACGGGAAAAAGGTGGCGGGCATCCTCGCCGAGTACATCCCGGCGTCGACGGGCGGGGTGGTGGTGGTCGGGATCGGAATCAACACCGGCATGACCGCCGACGAGCTTCCGGTGCCGACGGCCACGAGCCTGCGGGTGGAAAGCGGCCGCCCGGTCGACGTTGCCGCACTGGTGGCGGAGTACCTGCGGGCGCTGGCCGACGCGCCGTGGCCCGACGACATCGCCGAGGTCGCGCGACGTTATCGAGATCGCTGCGACACGCTCGGGCGTCGTGTTCGGCTCTCGCTGCCGGGGGACCGCGATGTCGAGGGTGTTGCCGACGACATCGACGAGCAGGGGCGGATCACAGTGCGCACCGATGACGGCCAGAAATTCACGGCCGCCGCGGGCGACGTGCTGCACCTGCGTCCCGCGCAGGACTGAGCACAGTTCCGACGGAATTCAGTGCCTGCGGAGTTCAGTGTCTGCGGAGTTCAGCGCCCACGGATTCAGCGCTGGATGCTCTTCTCGCCCATTGCGGGGATCAGCGACAGCACCGGGAGTCCGATGACGAGATGGACCACGGCCGTACCGATCCCGGTGGATATCTGCGCCGACAGCACAAGCGGGATGATCACCGCTGCGGCGATCAGTAGCCCGACGATCCAGCGGTAGAACTGGTTGGGCGACGGGGTCGTCAGGTAGAGGACGTACCAGAGGGCGCCGCCCGCGAGTGCGCACAGGAATCCGGTGATCGCGAACCAATACTCGTCCTGCGCGAGTGGGTTCCAGACGCCGAGATTGCCCGCCTCGTTGACGCGTTGGGCGATGGCCCGGATGATCCACGCCACCAGCCAGGCGGCCAGGCCGGTCACGACGCCCGTCATCACGACGCCGCCCGCGTAGAGACCCGCGTTGATGTTCGGTCGTTGACGCTGCTTGGGCTGGTTCGGGTACGAGCCCGCGGCGGCGTATCTCGGGTCGGACTGGCCGGAGCTGTAGCGAGGGTCGCCGGGCTGCTGATTGCCGTATTGCTGCTGGTACCGATCGGTCGGCTGGCTGTAGGCACGCGACTGCGGCGAGTAGCCGGTCTCGTAGCGCGCCGTTCCCTGATCCCTGGGGTCCTGATCTCGGGGGTCGCGGGGGTCGCGGTAGCTCATGGTTCTCCTGACCTGTTGCGCGTCGTGTGCACGCAGTCTACCGAGCGGGCGGCAGGAGCCGGGCCGGGTTGACCGACCGCCCGTTCATCTGCGGATATGCTGAGATTCATGTCGTTTCCCAGGGACAACCTCGCGAGTGGTGAGCGCGTCGTCGTGCATCACCACCCGCACTGGAAGTGTCTGATCGGCCCGTTCTCGATCTTCATCGTGTGCACAGGACTCGCAGGACTCGCGGCGGGGGCGATCGGGGCGTCGACGATGAACACGACGCTCGCGCTGATTCTCAACATCGTTGTCGCGGCGTGCTGGGTCGCTGCCGCGGTCTGGTTCTTCGTCCGTCCGCTCATCGCATGGAAATCGACTCACTTCGTACTCACCGACCGTCGCGTGATCTTCCGCAGGGGAGTGCTCACCCGCTCGGGTATCGACATTCCCATCCGACGGATCAACACCGTCGAATTTCGACACGGACTCCTCGACCGCATGCTGCGCACCGGCACCCTGGTCATCGAGTCGGCGTCCGACGAACCGCTCCTGTTCGACGACGTGCCGCAGGTCGAACGGGTGCATTCGCTGCTGTATCACGAGGTGCTCGACGAACACGAGGATGACTTCGGCGACCGCTTTGACCTGGCCGACAGACACGAGGGTCGCCGACACGACGGCGACTCCGCGTACTCTCGCCGCGTGGAGGTCGACAGGCGATGACGGACGTATTGCTGGCAGAAGACGACGCGGCGATCGCCGAACCGCTGGCGCGTGCGCTCGCCCGCGAGGGCTACGGATGCGACGTCGTCGGGACGGGATCGGCTGCGCTCGAGCAGGCCCGCGATCAACGCTATGAGTTGCTCATCCTCGACCTCGGGCTTCCGGAGATCGACGGACTCGAGGTGTGTCGGCGCGTGCGCGTCGAACGTCCCGAGCTCGCGGTGTTGATGCTGACCGCGCGCACCGACGAGGTCGATTTCGTCGTCGGACTCGACGCGGGCGCCGACGACTACGTGGGCAAGCCCTTCCGGTTGGCCGAACTGCTCGCGCGGGTGCGCGCGCTGCTGCGGCGACGGCAGACCGTCGACGTCGTGCTCACCGGCGGCGACGTCCAACTCGACGCGCGCGGGCGGCGGGTGCTCGTCAACGGAGAAGACCTGGTGCTCGCGAACCGCGAGTTCGATCTGCTGCGCTTCCTCATGGAGCGTGCCGGTGAGGTGGTGTCGCGCGACGAGATCCTGACCGAGGTGTGGGGTTCTGCGGACCTGCGTTCGTCGAAGACCCTCGACATGCACATCTCCTGGTTGCGTCGCAAGATCGGCGACGACCGTCACGACCGACCGCGCCACATCGTGACGGTGCGCGGCGTCGGCTTTCGGTTCGACGCCTAGGGAGAGACCTTCCAGTGCGCCGTCGAATCCTCTACACGATGATCGCCATGCTCATGGCGGTCGGCGCGCTGCTGGGAATCCCGCTCAGCGTCATCGCATGGTGGTGGGTGGCCGACAGCGCGCACCAGTTGATGGATTCGCGTCTGAAGACGATCTCCGATCAGATCATCCGCCAGGCGGAGATGGGCGAACACCTCAACAACGCGGCCATCGACTCGGAGTCGATTCGGCTCATGCTTCCCGAGGACGGCAGGCTCACCCTGCGCTATCAGGACGCCAACGGTAGGCGGGCCATCACGTCGATCGGCGCCGACATCACCGGCGCGACGATGTCGGATTCGATCGGCCTCGGCGCTGCGGGCACGTTGATTCTCGAGATCCCGATGGACAGCGTCCGCAGCGACCAACTCGCCGCTGTCGGCATCGTCTGCCTCGTGGTCGCGGGATCGATGGCCGCCGGCACCGTCGCGGCTGCGGTGACGGCCGGGCGCATCGCCGACCCTCTCATCGACCTCGCCGACCGTTCGGAGGCCATGGCTCGCGGCGACTTCCGGTCGCGGTGGAAGACCTACGGTATCGACGAGCTCGACCGCGTCTCGCGCGCGCTGGGCGACGCGAACGCCGAGATCGCACTGCGGCTCGAACGCGAGGGCGAGATCGTCGGCGATGTCTCGCATCAGATTCGATCGCGCCTCACCGCGATCCAACTGCGACTCGACGAACTCTCGCTGCACGACGATCCGGCCGTCGTGAGCGAGGCCGAAGCCGCGCTCGGGCAGGTTGAGCGTCTCGCCGCGGAACTCGACGAACTCGTTGCGGCCTCACGCGACGAACCGGTACAACCCCACAGCATCGACGTGTCGTCGCTGATCATGACCCTTGTCGGTGACTTCGATCAGGCCTTCACCGCCGAGGGCCGCACGTTGGCCGCATCATTCTCCGGCGACGCGATTGCGCGCAGCGCCGGTCCCGGTCGGCTGCGGGAAGCGGTCAGCGTGCTCGTCGACAACGCGCTACAGCACGGCAGCGGGGAGTGTCGAATCTCCGTCAGCGACCTCAAAGGCGACATGTTGCGCATCACCGTGTCCGACGAGGGCCCCGGCGTCGCCGACGACGTGGCGACCGACATCTTCCGCCGAGGGTTCTCCGGCGGCGCGGGCAACGGTGTCGGACTCTCACTCGCCCGAGCACTCGTCGAGGCCGACGGCGGACGACTCGAACTCACGTCGCGACGGCCGCCGGTGTTCGCGATCGTGGTGCCCGCGGCCGACCACGAGAACGCCCGACCCCAGGGCGCCGGTGCATCGTCGACGTCGCGCGATGTCGGCGCACGGGTGGGGCTGCGGCGCGACCGGGTACCTCATCGGTGACGTGGGTGGATGCCCATTGCATGGTCGGTGAAGCGGCAGTCACGCCGGCCATGCCACGATGTATCGCGTGACTGCCCGAGATCCAGATACCGGCGCAAACGCCGCGGCACCGCCCGATGCGGCCGCCCGAGCGATTCCCGAACGCGACATCTTGCCGACCGTGACGATGATCGGTGGTGGTCAGCTCGCCCGGATGACTCACCAGGCCTCGATCGCGCTCGGCGAGTGTCTGCGCGTGCTCGCCGCGAGTGCGACAGATCCCGCCGCCCAGGTCAGTGCGGACGTCGTGCTCGGCTCGCACGACGATCTCGACGATCTCCGACGCGCCGCCACTGGTGCGGTGGCGCTGACCTTCGACCACGAGGGGGTGCCCCTCGAGCATCTTCGGGTGCTGGAGTCCGAGGGCGTCGCGGTGCGGCCACCGTCGGCCGCGCTGGTGTTCGCGCAGGACAAGCGGGCGATGCGGGTGAAGCTGAGCGAATTGGGGCTACCTGTACCCGATTTCGCCGACCTCGCAGGTGACCTCGGACTGGCTCGCGGCCGACTCGTCGAATTCGGTGAACGGCACGGCTGGAACATCGTGTTGAAGGCCGTACGCGGCGGATACGACGGACGTGGCGTGTGGATCGTCGACAACGGGCCGGACGCGCTCGCGGTGTTCGACGAGCAGTTCGCTGCCGGCGTCGACCTGATCGCCGAGGAAAAGGTGCAGATGCGCCGCGAACTGTCGGCGATGATCGCGCGCTCGCCGTTCGGGCAGGGTGGCGCATGGCCTGTGGTCGAGACCGTGCAGCGTCGGGGACAGTGCGCGGTGGTCATCGCTCCCGCACCGGATCTGAGTGCCGAGACCGCCGAACGTGCACAGGAGATGTCGCTGCGGCTGGCATCGGAACTCGGCGTCGTCGGTGTGATGGCGATGGAACTCTTCGAGACCACCGACGGCGAGCTGCTGGTCAACGAGCTCGCGATGCGTCCACACAACAGTGGCCACTGGACGATGGACGGGGCTGTGACGTCGCAGTTCGAACAGCACCTCCGGGCCGTTCTCGACTACCCGCTCGGCGACACCTCGCCGCGCGCCGAGGTGACCGTGATGGCCAACATCCTCGGCGCACCACAGGCGCCGGAGATGTCGATGGATGAGCGCACCCACCATCTGATGGCACGCATGCCCGACGCGCGAATTCACCTGTACGGAAAGGGAGAACGCGCCGATCGGAAGATCGGCCATGTCAACATCGTGGGGAAGCCGGGCGAGGATGGCGCTGCGGTTCGCGAGCGTGCCGAGCGCGCGGCGCACTGGATGTCACACGCCGAGTGGACGGACGGTTGGGACCCGCATTCATGAACGACGAATCCGTGAACGACGAGACCGTGAACGACGAAACGACAGGCGACCTGGTGGACCACGAGACAGACACGACCGAGGCTGGGGCAACGGAGACCGCGGCAGCGGAGGCTGGGACAACGGAGACTGGGACGACCCAGGCAGGCGCTACATCTGCGCCGGACGTGGCCGGCGAGTCCGGCGCCGCTCCCGAGTCCGACACCGCCACGGAGGCGGGCGCCGCTTTTGAAACCGGCACCGCTTTTGAAGCCGAGCCGGCGTCGCCGCCGATCCGCAGCCGGGCCCGCGTCGGACTGATCATGGGCAGCGACTCGGACTGGCCGACGATGGAGGCCGCGGCCGAAGCGCTCGCGGAGTTCGACGTCCCGTTCGAGGTCGGTGTCGTGTCGGCGCATCGCACCCCGCAGCGCATGCTCGACTACGCGAAGTCGGCTGCGGGCGAGGGCATCGAGGTCATCATTGCGGGCGCGGGAGGCGCGGCACATCTCCCGGGAATGGTCGCCGCTGCCACCCCGCTGCCCGTCATCGGTGTGCCGGTACCGCTGCGCTACCTCGACGGCATGGACTCGCTGCTGTCCATCGTGCAGATGCCCGCTGGCGTCCCGGTGGCGACCGTGTCGGTGGGCGGCGCGCGCAACGCGGGGCTGCTCGCGGTACGCATCCTCGGTTCATCCGACCCCGTGCTGCGGGCACGCATGGAGGCCTTCCAGCGTGGACTCGAACAACTTGTGCTCGACAAGGACGCCGCCCTGCGTCAGCGGCTGCTCGGCGGCGACTGAGAAGCTGGGCTGACCAGCTACTGATCAGCGGCTACTGATCGTCCGCGACCGGCTTGGTGATCCCGAGCCGCTCGGCGAAGAAGTCGAGTACCGCGACCAGGGCGTCGTGCGTCGGTTCGCCCGGAACGTCGACGAGGTCGTTGGTGAGCGCGGAATGCGGTGTCGGCAACGGTGATTCCGGATTGGCCGCCGAATCGGGCAGTTCGATCGCGAGGAATGCGTCGCCGAGGACTTCGCGTAGGAACCGAAAGCGCGACGGTGGCGACATCCGATCGCCCTCGAATCGCACGCCCATGACGTCGAGTCCGCGTGCGCACCGTCCGACGACCGTTGCGAGGTCGTCGTCGGAGATGTCGAGTGATCGTGCACGACGGGGGCTGATCGCGAACGGCAGCGACGGTTGAGCCAGGACGGGCGCAAGGATGCGTTCGTCGGTGGCCATCGCGAGGGCGAACCCGCCGGTGAAGCACATGCCGATCGCGCCGACACCTGGCCCGCCGCAGCGCTGGTGTTCCTCGGCGGCCAATGCCCGCATCCACTCGACGGCAGGTGAGGTCCTGCCCGTCGCCAGGATCGTGAAATCCCTGCTGATGCAGGCGCGTCCCATCGTGCCGAGCATGTTCGACGCGCCCCGATGACCCCGAGATTCGACGGTGACGGGTCCTGACCGTCGACACCGTAGATCGACGGCATGACCGCGGTTGCTCCGATACCCGCGACCCGTCTGGCGCAGTCGGCGACGGCGGGACTGATACCGGGCATCTCGGTGATGATGATCACGGCGGGTCCCTCGCCGATGCTGTGGACGCGGCGAGGGGTGCCGTGGTGGGTTGCGATCCGTACGTCGAAGTCGGAGAGCGGGTCGTCGGCGGTGTGTCGGGTCACCGCGACGTGCCTGTCGACCACGCCTCGCGTCCGTCAGGGGCGACGAGGGTGCCCTGGAGTGCCCACTCGAACGCGCGGCCTGCGAGACCGGCTGCGAGCGGAAGGTCGGGTGAGTCGGCGGGAATGATGGTGGGCCGGACCAGTGTGTACTGCTTGCCTTTTCGAGTGATCCCGGCCGAGCCCGCGGCGAGCGTGTTACGTACCCAGTCGGTGTCGCGCCCGTAGGTCAGGATGATGTAGATCTTCTTTTCGTCGCCCGTCTCACTGACCCACGCGAGCACCGGGTTCGAGTAGATTCGCCCACTCTTGCGTCCGACGTGATGGATCATTGCCCACGGCGCCAGATAGGGCGCCCAGCGTCGTTGCAGGGGATTGGTGATCTTCTTGTTGGCGCGGGCCAACCAGTCGGGTAGCTGCATGTGGCCCACTCTGCCGCATGAGGCGCCCGCCGTGAACCACTCCGGAACAAGTGTTCACCTCGAGGGCGTCGTGGTCAGTCGAGAACGACGTCTGCGCGCTCGGAGGCCGCACGCGCCGCAAGGTCGGTGTCGGGGGTCGGGGAGACCCACACGAGACTGGCGCCGACGCTCAGCGGCGCGATGAGATTACTCAGAATGCCTGCACCCGTGCGCCATTCACGTGTCGAGAGCACCCGGCTGTGTGCGGAGACCCCGTCGGCGGATGCTGTGGCCGATGCGGTGGCGAGGATGTCGGCCGCAGGGGCGCCGTCGAGCGCAGGCCCCGAATATCGAGGCGGCGAGTATTGATCGCCGTGCACGCGGACCGCCGACGCATAGTCGGTGACCCCCGGTGGAAGGTCGCCGACGCCGAGCGCGAACGGATCGAGCGAGGCGACGACGAGTTCGTCGGCGTCGGGGTGCTCGTCGATTCCCGCGGCGCTGGTGAACGCGACCCGCGGGACGTCGACCTCGGTGGTGACATGCACATGCGCGCCTGCCCACCACGCGCCCAACAGGATTGCGGCGCTCTGCCAGTGTTCGGGCAGATCGACGACGACGTCGTCGCCGGGTGCGAGACCGAGTTCGACGACGAGATAGTTGGCGGTCTTCGCCGCCCAGTTGCCCAGCGTCGCACCCGACAACTCGGTGCGTTCGCCGGTGTGGTCGTCGTAGTAGGTGAGCAGTGGGCGGGCCCAGTCGTCGATACGCCCGAGCAGGGAGGTGGTCAGCGTGTCGTCGGCCATCAGTTCACACACACCGGTCCGTCGGTACCCGCCGTGATCGGTGGGGCGTTGTTGCCCACGCGCTCGCTGGCGGGTGTGTTGTTGGTCTGTGGTCCGGTGTCGTTGATCGATCCCGGACCGGCAAAGGTGTTGGTGAGCACCAACTTCAGGTGATGCTCGTCGAGGTCTGGTTGCGCCTCGACGCGCACCGCACGCAGATCCTTCGCGAGCAACTGTGCGCCGGGGTTGTCGGCGCTGTGTGCGTAGATCACCGAGTCCTTGATGTCGGCGGGCGTGCTGCTGGTCTTGCCCGCCTGGAATCCCTTGTTGGTCAAGATGTTCGAGACGTTGCTCGCCAGTCCGTCGATGGTGCCCGCGTTGTCGACGTCGACGGTGTAGTCGCCGCGTCGTGATTGTGACTTGGACGCACCGTCGTTGAGTAGATTGCTGGTGAAGGTGTGCACGGCATTGGGGTCGACCGTCACGACGCTCTGCTGTCCGTCTTCGCTCCAGCCCTGTTCGTCGAGCACGGGAATGGTGGCGAACTTGACGCGCCCGCCGCTGAGATCCTTGAGCTGCTCGGCGAATTGCACGACGTTCCAGTCGTCGTCGATCACCACGGAGCGCGACACGGCGTTCTCGAGGTCGTCCAACTTCGACGGATCGGTGAGGGTGTGCGCCGAGAGGATTTTCTGCGTCAGCGATGCCATGTAGACCTGCTGGCGGGTGATGCGGTCGAGATCACCGCGGGGGAGCTCGTGGCGTTGGCGGACGAAGCTCAATGCCTGTGGGCCATTGAGGGTTTGGCGTCCGGCCTTGAAACGCGCACCCGAAAGCGGTTCGTTCACAGCATCTTTGAGGCATACCTCGACACCACCGACCGCCTTGGTCAGCAACGCGAAGCCGAGCAGGCCGACCTCGGCGTAGTGATCGACCTTGACGCCGGTGAGGTCGGCAACCGTGTCGATGAGCGCCTTGCGGCCAGCGAGGGTGCCCTCGCGCTCGGCGTCTTCTTCGGGCTTGCCCGCTTCGACTGCTCGTTGGCGCGCACCCTCGCGGGTGGTGCCGTACGCGGCGTTGATCTTCGACATCCCGATACCGGGGACCGACACGTACGAGTCGCGTGGGATCGAGATGGCCGTGGCCGACGATCCGTCGTTGGGGATGCGAATGAGCAGGATGGTGTCGGTGTTGGTGGAGATGTCGTCGCCTGCCCGCAGCCACTTGAGTTCCTCGGACGACAGCGGGTTGCCCTTGGCGTCCGTGCGGGAATCGGTGCCGACCAGCAGGATGTCGGTTGCGCCGTCGTCGCCTCCGCCGAGACCGAGGCCACCGAGCTGGGTGATCTTCGACGTCAGTCCGTTGACGCTGCTCCACGCGTACCCGGTGCAGACCAGGACGGCGACGGAGACCAGCGCGATCAGTCCGCGCCCCCAGGCTTTGCGTCCGAAGCCGCCGACGGCCGCGAGGGTTCCGCGGGCGGGCGGATGTGGATCCTGGTTCGGGGTCTTCTGGTCGGGAGTCTTCTGGTCCGGTGTGTTGGGGAGGGTGGCCGAGTTCTTGGTGTGAATCTCGCCGGAGCGACGCTGCCGCGGCCGTCGCTTGACACCTGGCTCCGCGGGTGTGCCGACCTCGTCAGCGGCCGCGGCGGTCCGGCGTGAGGTCGGTGCTTGCCGAGGCGGCTGCGGCGTACGCGGGCGCTGACCGTCGGGACCTTGTCGACGAGTCGCCTCGGGATTGCCCCGACGCTCGCCGGTCCGCTGACGCTCCGAAGTCCGCTGGCCCGTACTCCGCTGACGCTCCGAAGTCCGCTGGCCCGTACTCCGTCGGCGCGGATCTCCGGCGCCTTCGCGACGCGGCGCGTCTGATGGCGCGCCGTCGGGGCGGGGCCGTTTCGGGCGGGTCGCGCGTTGCTCGTCGTGCGCGTCCTGGGCTGGGCGTCGGGGATGGGCTGCCCGGGACTCGTCGTGCGCGTCCGAGGTTGGGCGTCGAGGGCCGCTGGGCCGCCGACGCGCGCCTTCGGGTCGTGACTCCACGAGTGGTCAGGTCCTTTGCGATCGTCGAATTCGGCGTTCGGCTCCCGACTCAAGGGATCGCGTCCCGTTCCCCGCGGGACGCATGTGAATGCCGTTATTCAAGAGGTTGACGTTACTGAAGTTGTTGTACTGACGTCAGGCTACTGAAGTGGCGCCCAATATCGCGGTTGCAACGCCGACGCGATCTCGTCGTCGGAGGTCTGCGTGACGTGACGATCGACACCCCGTGTGTCGGGTCACGTGCGCGAGGCTGTGATCAGTGCGGCACGATGAGGCCATGCACAGGGGCGACGACGTAGATGAGGGACCCGCCGCGGGACCATCGGACAGCGGTAGCGCACCGAAAGCGCGCACGGTGTGGATCGTCGGAGCGGGCGGTCAGCTCGGCGCGGCGCTGCTCGAATCTGCACGCAGACCGCCGCACGTGCGCGCGCTGACGTCGCGCGACATCGACATCTCCGACGCCGCGTCGGTCGGGCGGGCGCTCGCCGACCTCGACGTCGGGGATGTCGTGGTCAATTGCGCGGCCTACACCAACGTCGACGCCGCGGAGTCCGATCGCGAACGTGCCGCCGCGGTCAACGCCAGCGGCCCGGCAAATTTGGCGACGCAGACCGCCGGAGCCGGCGCGTGGCTGATCCACATCTCCACCGACTACGTCTTCGGTGGGGCTGCCCGGGGCCGCCCCACCGAGGGCGAGACGCGGCCCGCGCCGCGGACCACGCCATACGAAGCGATCATGATCGACGACGGTCCCGCCCCCGAAACCGTGTACGGCGCAACAAAACTCGAGGGCGAGCGTGCTGCGCGAGCCGCCGATCCGACCGCCACGATCGTGCGCACCGCCTGGGTGTACACCGGAGGCCGCGACAGCCCCGACTTCGTCGGCACGATGCGCCGTCTCGAGGCGACGCGCGGTGCGATCACCGTCGTCGACGACCAGACCGGTTCACCGACCTACGTGCGCGACCTCGCCGACGGCCTGTGGGAATTGGCGGCACGCGTCGGCGACGACGCCGTGACCGGGGCGGTGCTGCACGCCACCAACACGGGTGCCGCCACGTGGTTCGACGTCGCGCAGGCCGTCTTCGCGGACGTGGGTGCCGACCCGGCGCGGGTATCGCCCGTGACCACAGACGAGTTCCCGCGGCCCGCACCGCGGCCGGCCTATTCGGTCCTCGACGCGTCGTCCTGGGCAGGCGCGGGGCTGACTCCGCTGCGGGGATGGCGGGATGCGCTGGCCGCGGCGATCTCGGAACCCGGCGTCGGCGACGAGTGAGGTTCCGCTGATCGGCAGACCACTGTGACGAACGCGGGAGGACGCACCCGGGAGGGACGTCGGGGATCCTGCCTGCCGTTCGTTACCCTGACCGGGTGACTTCTGCCCTCGGTGTCGTGACGGTGACCTACTGGTCCGGCGGCCACGTGGAGACCTTCTTGAAGAGTCTCGACCACGCGACCTCCGCTGTACCCCGCGTCATCATCGCCGACAACGGCTCCGGCGACGGCGCGCCCGAGGCCGCCGCCCGCGACCACGACAACGTGACGTTGGTGCACACCGGCGGCAATATCGGCTACGGCGGAGGCATCAACAGGGCGGTTGCCGAACTCGGCGCCGACGTCGACTTCATCGTGATCGCAAACCCCGACGTCGAGTGGTCGCCGGGTGCGATCGACGAATTGGTCGCAGCCGCCGCACGGTGGCCGCGGGCCGGCGCGCTGGGACCCCTGATCTACGAACCGGACGGTTCGGTGTACCCGTCGGCACGCAGTGTCCCGAGCCTGGTCTCGGGAACGGGTCATGCGCTGCTCGGGACCGTGTGGAAGTCGAATCCGTGGACGGCGGCCTACCGCGCCGACGACGTCGCGCCGAGCGAACGGCCCGTCGGGTGGCTGTCGGGATCGTGCCTGCTGGTGCGCCGCGAGGCGTTCGAGGCGATCGGTGGCTTCGACGAGCGGTACTTCATGTACATGGAAGACGTCGACCTCGGTGATCGGCTCGGCAAAGCCGGATGGCTCAACCTGTACGTGCCGGGCGCCGAGGTCACTCACACCAAGGGCCACAGCGCAGGTCGCGACCCCGGCGCGATGCTGCCCGCACACCATCGCAGCGCTTACATGTTCCAGGCTGATCGCAACCAGGGACTGCTGCGCGCACCGCTGCGCCTCGCCCTGCGGCTCGGACTCGCTGTTCGCTCTCGCCTCGCAGTCCGCGCTGCGGGGCGCGCCCTGATCGATGATGATGATTCGACCCACCCGAGAGGACACGACCAGTGACCGGATTCACCGTGCCGAGCACGGCCACGTCGACTTCCGCGCCCAGTGCCGACGTCGACATGTCGAAGACCCAGGCGGTGATCCTCGTCGGCGGTAAGGGCACACGGCTGCGCCCGCTGACGCTGTCGGCGCCCAAACCGATGCTGCCCGTCGCAGGCCTGCCCTTCCTCACCCATATGTTGTCGCGAATCCGCGCTGCAGGGATCACCGACGTCGTACTCAGCACCTCTTTCAAGGCGAGTGTGTTCTCGGAGTACTACGGCGATGGCTCGAAGCTCGATCTGAGCCTTCGCTACGTGACCGAGGACGAGCCGCTCGGCACCGGCGGTGGCATCCGCAATGTGCTCGATCTGCTCACCGCCCAGGACATCGTGGTGTTCAACGGCGACGTGCTCAGCGGAACCGACATCAGCCAGGTGGTCGCGACACACCAGAGCACCGAGGCCGATGTCACGCTGCATCTTGTGCGCGTCGGTGATCCGCGTGCCTACGGCTCCGTGCCCACCGACGAGAACGGGAGGGTCACGGCGTTCCTGGAGAAGACCCAGGACCCGCCCACCGATCAGATCAACGCGGGCACCTATGTGTTCCGCCGCGAGGTCATCGAGCAGATCCCCGCGGGCCGCGAGGTGTCTGTGGAGCGCGAGGTGTTCCCGCGCCTACTGGCCGAAGGCAAGCGCGTCCAGGCCTACGTCGACAACACCTACTGGCGTGACATGGGTACGCCGGAAGACTTCGTGCGGGGCTCGGCCGACCTCGTGCGCGGAATCGCGCCCTCGCCTGCTCTGGGTGACCGTCACGGTGAGTCGTTGGTCCACGAGGGCGCGGGCGTTGCGCCCGGTGCCGTCCTCGTCGGCGGAACCGTCGTGGGTCGCGGCTGCGAGGTCGGCCCACGTGCCCGACTCGACGGCGCGGTGCTGTTCGACGGCTCGGTCGTCGAAGCGGGTGCGGTCGTCGAGCGCAGCATCGTCGGCAAGGGTGCGCGTATCGGCCCGCGTGCGCTCATCCGCGACACCGTCATCGGCGACGGCGCAGAGGTCGGCGCGCGGTGTGAACTACTGCGCGGCGCGCGCGTGTGGCCGGGAGTGCAACTGCCCGACGGCGGCGTCCGCTTCTCCACCGACGTCTGAGAGTCCGTCGAGTTCGTCAGCGGGCTTTCGCCGCTGCGAGTACCTGTCAGCGGGCTTTCGCCGCTGCGAGTACACCGCCTCCGAGGGGAACGACGACGGGCAGCAACTGATCGTCGTCGGCGATGCGCAACGCGGCGGCTCGTGCTGCGCTCGTCACCGGGTCGGTGCGCGTCGGGTCGCCGACCGCTCCCGACGCCGTGGCGTTGTGTACGACGACCACACCGCCCGGCCGCAACATCCGGACGGCCTCGTCGACGAAGGTCGGGAGGTCGATCAGCGGACCGTCGATGAAGACGAGGTCGTAGGAACCGTCGGACAGCCGCGGCAACACCTCACGCGGAGTGCCGTTGATCAGCCGGGTCCTGCCGGGCGGAATGTCGGCGCCTGCGAAAGACGCGCGCGCAGCTCGGTGGTGTTCGGGTTCAGGGTCGATGGTGGTGAGGACCCCGTCGCCCGACATCCCGTTGAGGAGCCAGAGGCCACTGACCCCCGTACCGGTCCCGATCTCGGCGACGGCGTGTGCGTCGCACGAGCGAGCCAGCAACGCCAGCAGTGCACCCACCGCCGGGCTGACGGGATCGGTCCCCAGTTCCTCTGCGCGTGCCCGCGCGGCGGCCAGCGCGTCGTCTTCGACGATCGCCGATTCGGCGTAGTCGATCAGGGCCGCGGCAGCGGCATCGGTACCGGTGGGTGCATCGGTCATTCCATGAGATTAGGCCGCGCACTGCCCTCGATGTCAGTGGCACGCCCGATTCGGGTGTTCACGGGGGTCGACGCGCCGCAAAATTGACCCATCCGAATCGTCGCGGGCTCCGACGTACTTCTGTGACGACGTGCTCGGCAGGGAAGACCTACTCGGCGAGTACGTCTCAGCGAAGACTTACTCAGTGAAACCTCAGCCGCCTCACACTGCGACCACACCGCGATGGGAGAAGGTGAGACAACAGCACGGGCGCGGTGGTCGGAATAGCCGTCGATGCGCAGGTGTTCAAGATAGCGAATTCGTGTCGAATCGGACTTGTGCCGCTCGACAGTCAAAGAAGGGAACCGGCCACACGCGATGACTGATCCCCAGGCGTCCACCACCGCAGAACTGAATACGGGAGTCGAGACGATCGACGTCATCCCCTCGGGGACCGCAGGCTTCGACGCGACCGGCGACGAGTTCTTGATGCCGACGTGGGACGAGTTGGTCCGTGAGCACGCTGACCGCGTGTATCGGCTGGCCTACCGCCTGTCGGGCAATCAGCACGACGCCGAGGATCTGACGCAGGAAACCTTCATCAGGGTGTTCCGTTCGCTGTCGAATTACCGGCCGGGCACGTTCGAGGGCTGGCTGCACCGCATCACGACCAACCTCTTCCTCGACATGGTTCGTCGTCGCAATAAGATCCGTATGGAGGCGCTGCCCGAGGAGTACGACCGTGTCCCCGGCGACACGCCCGATCCCCAGCAGATCTACGCCGACGCCAATCTCGACCCGGACCTCCAGGCGGCACTCGACTCGCTGACCCCCGATTTTCGCGCCGCAGTCGTCCTCTGCGATATCGAGGGACTGTCCTATGAGGAGATCGCCGCGACGCTCGGCGTCAAGCTCGGTACCGTGCGCAGTCGTATCCACCGGGGAAGGCAGACGATCCGTGATTACCTCGCGGCTCGTGGCCACGACAATCGACGCTCGGTAGCCGTCGGAAGCTGACGTTTTCACCCGTTTCGGGAACCCCGGGCACCGTCGTGCCGTTTGGGATTCGGATAGGCTGTGGTGCCGGCACGGGCCCGCAGCGCCCTCCGTCTCGCGGACCCGACCGGTTCGCCCACGGAGACCGACCTGTGAAGAGGGGTGAATCACACATGATGGACGGCCGACGGGATCGACGAGATTCCGCAGCGGACGCCGACAAACGAGCGCACGTCGACAACAGCCCGCCTGCTGACGGTGGGTTTGCTGATGGGGCGTTTGCTGATGGGGCACCTCACGTCGACACCGCCGGGCACGCCGACGGTGTGGTTGCATCGCCGGGCATGCGGGGCCGGAGACGTTCTCCGTGGAACCCCGCCACATGGTCGCCCGCAACGTCGTCCTTCGCGCCCAACCCCGCTTTCCGACGCCCCCGTCCGCGTCGATTCGCATCAACCGAGCATCTCGCACCCGAGGCCGTCGCGGCGTTTGTCGACGGCGAGCTGGGCATGACTGCGCATGTGCGGGCGACCCACCACCTCGCGCTGTGCCGTGAATGCATGGATGCCGTCGACGCACAACTCGATGCCCGCACCAGGTTGCGCCATTCCGGCACCGTGGCATTGCCGGCTGATCTGCTCGGCCAATTGAGCCAGATCCCCACGCGTGAGATAGATATGACAGGCATGCATGACCGCCGCGAACGTGGCCGCAGAGAGCAGAGCCATCGCGAACAGGGCTCCAGAGAACAGGGCCGCCGCGAAGAGGGACGCCGCGAACAGGGACGCACTGCCGGCACGCTCGGTCCCAACAACTTTCATGCGAACCCGTTTCCGGATGGACGTTTCCATGGGCCCTGTGCCACCCCCGGACCACTCGCGGCGTCGGGCCTGCCGCCGGTGAACGCACAGGCCGACTTCGGGCACGAGTCATCGCGCCCCGCCACTGCGCCGATCGATGCGGTCAGCGGTGAGCCCGCCCGCGGGCGCCGCAACCGCTGGCGCGGGCGCTGAGTACCGGAAACCAACGCGTGGGAGCAGACGACATCGACGAGACCGCTGCCGGCGGATCGGACGGCGGTCAACGCCGTTCGCAGCCGGACGATTCACCGTTCAGCCGTGAGAACGCCGCTGCAACGGGAGGCGTGACGCCACCCGGCGATACCCAGAGCGGCGATACCCAGCGCGGCGATACCCAGCCCGGCGACGCGCACACCAGCGACGGCGCTGCGGCCCGCGGCCAGCAGCGACACGTTCCGGTGTCTCCCGCGACCGCGCAGGTCTTCGGCCGTCCCGCAGGCGTACGTGGCTCCTTCGCGACAACGCCGTCGTCGTCGGGGCCCGCTCCACAGATCGCGCCACCCGACGCGGTGCTGGCCGAAGCCTTCGGCAGGCCGGAGGGTTCCGACGAGACGCTCCAACGCGATCCACTCGCCGCGTATGGTGTCTCGACCGACGAGCCCGCTCCCGCAGATCCGTGGCGCGACCCGGAGAGCATCGCCTCCCTGGACGCGCCGGCACTCGTGGACGAGGCCGCGAGACAACCGACGGTCGCCGGTCCGAAGCTGGGCGTCAAGGATCTGCTGTTCGGTAAGCGGGTGACGTGGTACGCCCTCGCCACCCTCGCCGTGCTGGCACTGCTGATCGGGTTGGTCGGCGGACTGATCGGCCGGTTTACCGCAGAGGTCGCGGCGCCGCTGAACAGCAACACGGTGAAACTCTCGACAGGTGATGGTGGAGACGGCGGGGGAGAGCCGAAATCGGCCGTCGCGCGCGTCGCGAAGGCTGTCGAGAAATCGGTGGTGTCGGTGGATGTGCGGACCGCGAGCGCCTACGGCACCGGTTCGGGTTTCGTGATCGACTCCGCCGGTTACATCCTCACCAACAACCACGTGATCTCGATGGCTGCGAACGACCGGAGCGCCAAGCTCGAGGTTGTCTTCTCCGATCGCAACCGTGTGCCTGCCCGGATCGTCGGCCGCGACATCCACACCGATCTCGCGGTACTCAAGGTCGACAACGTGGCCAACCTGACGGTTGCCAAGATCGGCAACTCAGACAACCTGCAGATCGGTGAAGAGGTCATCGCATTCGGCTCGCCGCTGGGACTCGACCGCACTGTCACCAGCGGGATCGTCAGCGCGACGCACCGCGCGGTTCCACTCCCACCCGACGCCGAGTCGGACACCGACGCGGTGATCGACGCGATCCAGACCGATGCCGCGATCAACCCGGGCAACTCTGGTGGTCCGCTCGTCAACGAGTCAGCGGAGGTGGTCGGCATCAACACCGCCATCGCCTCGGGTGCCGGCGGCTCGATAGGTCTCGGCTTCGCCATCCCCATCAGCCAGGCCATCCCCATCGCCCAGTCGTTGATCCGTGACGGCAAGGTCAACCATCCGCAGATCGGCGTGAGCGCGAGCTCGGTCCGTAACGACCGTGTACTCGGCGCTGGCGTGCGCAATGTCGTCGCCGACGGACCCGCCGCGCAGGCGGGCGTCAAGGAGAACGACGTCATCACCTCCTTCAACGGCCGCAGCATCGAAAGCGCCGACGAATTGACGGTTGCGGTGCGCACGACGAAGATCGGTGAGCGGGTGCCGTTCACCTACTGGCGTGATGGTCGAACCTTTAACGGGTCGATCACCACTGCCAGCGACTAGCGGCGACGTTTCGGCGACAGAAGTAGGGAAGTGCCATGTTCAGCAGCATCGGTTGGGGTGAGATCCTCGTGCTGCTCGTCGCTGCGTTGGTCATTCTCGGCCCCGAGCGCCTACCCGGAGCCGTGTCGTGGACGATGCAGTCGCTGCGCAAGGCCCGCGAGTACGCGACGGGCGCCACCGATCAGCTGAAGAACGACTTCGGACCCGAGTTCGACGAGCTGCGTAAGCCGCTGTCGCAATTGAACGAGCTCCGCGGACTCACTCCGCAGTCGATGATCACCAAGCATCTCTTCGACGGCGACTCGTCGATCTTCACCAGCGGGCCGTCGTCGAACACCGTCGAGCGTGACTCGCAGACCCCGCCGATCAAGCCCGTCTCCGCGCCCGTACCCATGACCAAGGACGCCCCGAGTTCGACGACGAGTGCGTCCAGCTCTCACCAGACCCCGCGTCGGCACGACGTCGCCGATTGGGACGCCACCTGACTGTGCCCGGCAGCACTCACCTGTCGAAGTTGTGGAGCAAGTACTCGCTGAGCCGCTCTGTTGGGGCTGATTGAATAGACGTGGCACGTGCGAGTGCCACGCTCCGTCGGTGCATGTTCCCGGCCAACGCCACCTCGACGAGGCCTGACGGAGCGCGCTCGTCATGGGGGAGCAGCGCGATGCCGAGGCCGCGCGCGACGAGTTCACGTATCGTCGCGAACTCGGTGACTTCGATGCTGATCTCAGGTTCGAATCCTGCTGTACGACACCATTCTTCGGTCACCCGGCGAAGGTGGTAACTGGTCGGGTTTGCGATGAAGGGCTCTTCCGCGAGCGCTTCCAAACCAATGTTGTCCCGGTGTGCGAGTGCATGGCTGTGCGGCAGTGTCACGCAAATGTCCTGATAGCCCATGAGGCAGTGTTCGACGTCGTCTGGCGCAGGGATGACGACGGCCAGATCGAGTGCTCCGCTACGAAGTTCGTTAGTCAGCTCGTTCCCGTGTGCCTGTTTCAGGACGACATGAATTCCCGGATGCGCACGCCTGAACTGTGCCAGCAAGTCGGGCATCCGGCCTGCACCCATGGTGAGGGGGAATCCGAAACGGACAGTTCCGCGGTCAGGGTCGACGTCGTCCGACAACTCGACGAGTGCCTGGTTGAGTGCGGCGAGTGGCTCACGTATCTGCATGGCGAGTCGCTCTGCAGCAGGAGTCAGCCGCACATTGCGCCCGTCGGCGATTACCAACGGCACCTTCAGTGCCGATTGGAGTCCGTGGATTCGTCGGCTCATCGTCGATTGGGGGATACCGAGTTCGGCAGCCGCGCTGGTCATGTGACCATCGCACGACGCGAGTGCCACCAAAGCGCTCAATTGCGGCGCCAGTGAGGTCATCCACTTATCCATATTCGGATTATATTGTCTCAACTATTCATTGGACGGATCGAATTGCCCGTGATTACGTGGACTCGCAGTGACGAACACTCACTCACTTCGAGATGAAAGCCAGGTGAGCAGGATGGCGCCCGCATCCACAACCTCTTCATTCCAGTCGAACGATCGGCCCTACGATGTCGTGTTGATCGGTGGGGGGATCATGTCGGCGACGCTCGGTTCCCTACTGGCGGTCCTCGAACCCGAATGGCGCGTCGTGCTACTCGAGCGCGGCGAGTTGCTCGCCGCCGAGAGCAGCGATCCGTGGAACAACGCGGGGACAGGCCACAACGGGTTTTGTGAGCTCAACTACATGCCCAATCCCAACGACGCCACCAAGCCGTCCTTGATTGCTCGCCAGTTCCTGCAGTCACGTCAATGGTGGGCGCATCTGGTGAGTCTGGGGCTGCTGAACCCCGACACCTTCATCCACGGCGTCCCGCACATGAACGTCGTCTTCGGTGATGACGACGTCGACTACTTGCGCCGGCGATTCAGCGCATTGAAGGGCGACCCCCTCTTTGCGGCAATGGAATTCAGCGACGACCCAGAGGTCATCGAGGGGTGGGCACCGCTGGTGATGAACGGCCGCGAGCATCTCGACGACCGATGGGGTGAACCCATGGCAGCCACCTTCGAACCCGACGGCACCGACGTCGACTTCGGAGCGTTGACACGGGCACTGACGGGGATCATCACGGATCGGGGCGGAGAGGTCAATGTCGGCCACGAGGTCCGGGCGATCGATCGTGCGGAAGACGGGTCCTGGTGTATTCGTGGTCGGCGCATCGGAGAAAGCGTTGGCGCCGGGTTCGAGGTCCGTGCCGACAGGGTATTCGTGGGTGCGGGTGGGCAGGCATTGCGGCTGCTGCAGCACGCTGATCTGCCTGAGGTGCGCGGGTACGGCGTCCTGCCGGTAGGCGCTGCCTTCCTTCGGTGCTCAGCGCCCGAGGTCGTCGCTCGTCACTCCACCAAGGTGTATGGGCAAGCCGAGGTGGGTGCGCCGCCGATGTCGGTGCCCCACCTGGACAAGCGGGTGGTCGAGGGCAAGGAGTACCTGATGTTTGGGCCATACGCGACGTTCAGTACCAAGCTGCTCAAGAATGGGCGGTGGACCGACTTCTTCACCACAGTCCGGTGGCGCAACGTTGTGGTGATCATCGCCGCGGTCGTGCAAAATCTTTCGTTGGTGCGCTACCTCATCGGTCAACTCGTGTCTACACGACGTCGAAAGTTCGCCCAGCTCAGAAAGTATTTTCCCGCAGCCGACGACGCGCAGTGGGAGTTCGTCACCGCGGGACAGCGCGCCCAATTGATCACTCCCGACTCCACACGGGTAGGAGTCATTCAGCAGGGGACGGAACTGGTGCTGAGTGCTGACGGGTCGATATCCGGTCTTCTCGGCGCCTCACCGGGGGCGTCGACGGCGTTGCCGATAATGCTGGAGCTGCTTCAGCGCGGTTGGCCCGATCGGTGGCGCAATTCGTGGTCGGTGTCCATACAGGCAGCAATTCCGGCTATGGCCGAGACCGATTGGGATGTCGTCACGGCCGGACGTTTCATGGCCGAGACAGCGCACGTGCTGCGACTTGACGCTGAGGCCGTTGCGGACTAGCTACGGTGTGGCACACGGAGCCAGTAGAACTGGATCGTCAGCCGTGGCGCGTCGTGTCGATGCCCAGGCTCATGCCCGCGAGGCCACGTCGACGCACCGCGAGCTTGTCCGCGATAGCGCGCAGTGCCCGCCCCGATGCCGACTCGGGCGCTGAAAGCACCACGGGCTCACCGGAATCACCGCCCTCGCGAAGAGCCGTCTCCAGCGGCACCTGGCCGAGCAATTCGACGCTCGACCCGACAGCACGGGTCAACCGCTCTGCGACCTTCTCGCCGCCTCCGGAGCCGAAGGGCTCCATTCGCGTACCGTCGGGCAGTTCGAGCCACGACATGTTCTCGACGACGCCGAGGATCTTCTGCCTGGTCTGCAGTGCGATCGCGCCCGCGCGTTCGGCGACCTCGGCGGCGGCCTGCTGCGGGGTGGTCACCACGAGGATTTCCGCACCGGGGATGAGCTGAGCAATGGAGATCGCGACGTCGCCGGTACCCGGCGGGAGGTCGAGCAGGAGAACGTCGAGATCGCCCCAGTAGACGTCGGCGAGGAACTGCTGCAACGCACGGTGCAGCATCGGTCCGCGCCACGTGACGGGGGTGTTGCCGTCGGTGAACTGCCCGATCGAGATGAACCGCACGTCGTGGCTCATCGGCGGCATGATCATCTTCTCGACCTGCGTCGGCTTCGCATCGCTACCGAGCATGCGCGGGACGGAATGGCCGTAGATGTCTGCGTCGAGGACGCCAACGGACAGGCCGCGCTGCGCAAGAGCGGTGGCCAGGTTGACCGTCACCGACGACTTGCCGACGCCGCCCTTGCCGGACGCAACGGCATAGACCCTGGTCAGTGAATCCGGTTGTGCGAACGGGATGACCGGTTCGGCCTTGTCGCCGCGGAGCTTCTTGCGTAGCTCGGTGCGCTGTTCGTCGTCCATCACGTCGAGATCGACGCGGATCGTGCCGACACCGGGGACGTCGGCGACGGCCTTCTCCACGCGACCCGAGATCTCGGTGCGCATCGGACACCCCGACGTCGTCAGATAGATGGTGACGTCGACGCTCGCGTCGTCGTTGATCTGCACCGACTTGAGCATTCCCAGGTCGGTGATCGGCTTGCCGATCTCGGGATCGTTGACCTTGCTAAGCGCTGAGCGGATCGCGGATTCGGTTGGCTGAACTCCGGTAGTCATCTCCGCCAGCTTAGCGCCGCGATCAGCGCAGGTAGAGAACGGGTGGGGTGCTCACCCGGACACCGATCACGCGGCCGGTCCGACCATCGGGTCACAACCTCGAGGCACACCTACCCCGGCAAGATCTTCAGTGCGGGGGTGCTCGTGGTCGCTGGTCCGGGCTTGCGCGGCGCGTTCTGCTGGGGTGCGGGCTTGGGCGCGGGCTGGCCGGGGATCGTGATGCCCGGAGGCAGGCAGATCGCGCCAAGACACTGCTGCGACGGCGTTGTCGGAGTCGACGGCGTCGACGAATCCGACGACGAGTCGGGTGAACTCGGCTCGCCCGGCTTCGGAGGCTTCGACGGCTTCGACGGCTTGGAACTCGACGACGAGGACGAGGACGGTCGCTTCGGCTCGGGAATGGGGTTGGTCGGCATCACGCCGGTCGCATACGCCCCCGCCCAGGCCAAGACATTGGTCACGTAATCCATCGAGTGGTTGTACCGATACACCGCTGCGACCTTGTTCTTGTCTGTCATGATGTCGGTGAAACCCGAGCACAGGTAGCGGCCGGCCGAATAGGTGGCGTCGAAGATGTTGTTCGGGTCGGCCTTGCCGTCGCCGTTACCGTCGGCTCCCCACGCGGCCCACGTACTGGGAATGAACTGCATTGGTCCCATCGCTCGTGCATAACCGCCCTCGTGACGAATCACCTCGTTGCCTGCGAGAGAGCCGTCGAGTACGGGGCCCTCAATGGGATTGATGGTGTTGCCGTATTGGTCGACGGAGCCGTTGCTCGCATGATTCGACTCGATCCTGCCGATGCCCGCCAGCAGGAACCAGGGGAGCTTGCACTGTGATTCCTCGGTACCGATGCGGTTCGCAGCAAGTTTGTAGGCCTGGAGCACGACGCCCGGTATGCCGAGCGGACCCGATGGCAGGTCAGCTGCGAGACGATACTGCGGGGCGGCTGCGGTCGCCGCAGCGGCGGAACTGGCCGAGACGGTCGGCGGGGGCGCGAAACCCAGCAGCGCGACCGGCTCGGCGGGTGCGACCGCCGCGAGCACGACCGGCTTCTCGGGCTCGGCGCGCACCGCCACCGGAACCCCGCCCTGGGCGCTCGACGTCGCCGCTCCGAGCACCATCACACCGACGAGGGCACCGCCCGCGCCGACGGCGAGAGCTCGTCCGGGGAGTCGGGTGCGCTTGGGGCCGCGACGACGTCGAAAAGCGTGTGGCGCTCTCAATCTCGGACCCTCCCGAGATCGCTGACACCCACCAGTCGAGTCTGACCCGTCATCGACACTCCATTGCCTCCACAGAAACGCCGGGCGTCACTGTCGGCTGATGTCCGACGGCACTCCGGCTGTGACCCACCATACATATGGGTCATGCGTCCGAGTGCGGAACCTCCACGAAAGTTCACCATGTGAAAGTCATCGCGTGATCTAGCCGTGAAGTTACGCGCACCGCGGTACTAGCGCTCGGGGTGACGCCGCGCCTTCTCTGTCTCGGTCGCGCCATCGAGTCCCTCGAGGCGGGCAACGAGCCGGTCGGCGAGGTCGTCGAGCATGTCGTCGAGTTCTTTTCGCAGGTAGTCGCGGGTGACGGTATCGCCGACGGCGAGGCGGACCGCGGCGAGCTCTCGGGCGAGGAACTCCGTGTCTGCTTTGGTCTGGGCTGCACGCGCACGATCCTCGTCGAGCGCGACCCGGTCGCGGTTCTCCTGTCGGTTCTGGGCCAGGAGGATCAGGGGCGCGGCGTATGCGGCCTGCGTCGAGAAGGCCAGATTGAGCAGGATGAACGGGTACGGGTCGAATCGCAGCGCAACCCAGCTCAGATTGATGATGATCCAGACGATGACGATCACCGTTTGAATCGCCAGGTAGCGGCCGGTGCCGAGGAAGCGCGCGATGCGCTCGGCGTACATGCCGATCAGGTCGCTGTCGACGTGGAACGACGGGCGTCGGTTGACGCGTGGGGTGTCGAGGCGGCGGGTGCTCTGCTCGCTCGTCATTCACTCGCTCCTGATGTGCCGTTGCCGTTCGCGGCGCCTGCCGTCGCCGACTCTGGTTCGTCGTCCTCGGGTTCGTTCTCGCGCCAGTCGCGCGGAAGCATCTCGTCGAGGAGGTCGTCGACACTGACCGCGCCGAGGAGGTGGTTCTCGTCGTCGACCACCGGTCCACAGACGAGGTTGTAGGTCGCGAAGTAGCGCGTGACCGTCTCGAGCGAATCGTCGGGGTGCAACGACTGCAGGTCCGTGTCGAGGATGCCTCCGACGATGTTCGCAGGTGGCTCGCGCAGCAGCGCCTGCAGGTGGACGCATCCCAGATAACGGCCGGTCGGCGTGGCGGTAGGTGGACGCACGACGAAGATCATGCTGGCCGCTGCCGGGGTGACGTCGGGGTCGCGGACTCGTGCGAGCGCCTCGGCGATCGTGGTGGAGGCGGTGACGATCAGCGGCTCCGAGGTCATGAGGCCGCCCGCGGTGTCGGGGGAGTGGGTGAGCAGTCGTCGGACGGGCTCGGATTCCTGGGGATCCATTCGCTCGAGCAGCGACTCCGCCTCGGTGTCCGACAGTTCGCCGAGGAGGTCGGCGGCATCGTCGGGGTCCATCGCCTCGAGCACGTCGGCGGCACGTTCGACGCCGAGGTGTGCGAGCACGTCGGTCTGATCGTCCGGCGGCAGCTCCTGCAGCACGTCGGCGAGTCGCTCGTCGTCCAGGGCTTCGGCGATCTCGTCGCGACGTTTGGGCGGCAACTCGCGCAGGGCGTTCGCGACGTCGGCGGCGCGCATCCCCTCGAACTGGGAAAGCGCCTGTGCCACGCCCTGTCCGGGTAGCTCGAGTGCGCTCGCGGTGAGTCCCTGCACCCGATTCCACTCCACCACAATGGTTTCGCCGCGTCGCAGTCCTCGACGTGCCGGACGCGCCGCGACACGCGAGACCACCCAGTCGCGAGTACGGGTGCGCTCGATACCGAGGTCGACGACGATCATGTCGATGCCCTTGAGGTCCTCATGGTCGGGATCGTCGATGCGCACGCGCGTGTCCAGGATCTGTCCGATCGCGAGCGCTTCGCCTGGGCGCAGGTGCAGTCGCCGCAAACTCACGGTTCCGGTGTTGAGCGTCACCGCGGTGGGATCGATGGACGTGACCCGAAGCATGGGGACGAAGATCCGTCGGCGCGTGGCCAATTCGACGGCGAGACCGAGCACGCGAGGCTGTTGTCCCGGAAGGCGGACGGCGATGACGGCATCGCGGACACGACCGATCGACTCACCATCAGGACCAAGGACCGCCAATCCGACTAATCTGGCCACGAAGACCTTGCTCACCGACGCCATGTGGGTAAGGGTAGTTGCCGAGTGGAGGACATGACATGACCAACCCGCTGAGTTCCGGTCGGCAGACCCCGGGTCTCCCGACCCCGCCCAAAGGGTGGCCGATCGGCTCGTACTCGACTTACGCTGAGGCGCAACGTGCTGTCGACTATCTCTCCGATGAGAACTTCACCGTCCAGGACGTGACGATCGTCGGCGTCGACCTGATGCAGGTCGAGCGTGTCATCGGCCGACTCACCTGGGGCAAGGTGATCGGCGGCGGTGTGGTCTCGGGGGCATGGCTCGGGCTGTTCTTCGGTTTGCTGGTCTCACTCGTCGTCAGCGGCAACGCGTTGGTGCCCATCCTGTTCGGTCTCGTCGGCGGCATCGTCTTCGGTGTCATCTCGACGACGATCCCGTACGCGGCGACTCGCGGCCAGCGCGACTTCGCGTCGACGATGCAACTCGTCGCCGGACGCTACGACGTTCTCTGCGACCCGAAGAGCGCCGAGAAGGCCCGCGACATGCTCGCCCGCCTCAATCCCTGACCCACTCTTCGATCCCTCGCGTATGTGCGTGAAACCGGCGTGCGCGAAGAACTTTGGCACGGTCGCGCCGAATGTGTTGCTTGTCACTACCGCACCGGGCTAGCGTAGCCACCAACGCCATGGCGCGCGGTGACGCTCGCTGTGCTGCGTACGACATCGAGGAGGCTGCGTGCGGAGCGACGGTGACCAAGCCGATAGCGGCGATCACGACGGGAATACAGACAACAGCGATAGAGGCAACAGGCATACAGGCATTGGGGTCCAGCGGAATAGGGCCGCAGGCGATGTTGCCGGGCGAGCAGTGGGACGGAGCCGATCGCGACGCATGTCGGTGAAGGCGGCCGTCGCCGCTGCGGCACTGGTCACCGTGCTCCCGATCGTGTCGGCGTGCGGTTCCGGTCATGAACCAGGACTCCTGAATCTGTACCCGCCTGCCGACGGTGCCGGTTCGATCAAATCCATGGGCGACAAGTGTTCTCAGGAGTCCGGTGGCAAATATCGCATCGTGACGACGGCCTTGCCGAAGGCTGCCGACGACCAGCGCCTGCAGTTGGCGCGACGGCTTTCCGGCAACGACAAGAGCCTCGACCTGATGGGCATGGACGTCGTGTGGACCGCCGAGTTCGCCGACGCGGGTTGGTTGACTCCGGTACCAGAGAACATCGCCGGTGAGGTGGAAGGCAGAACGCTCGGTGGTCCGCTCGAGACTGCCAAGTGGAAGACCAAGCACGATGACGCGGAACGCCTTTACGCGATCCCGATCTGGACCAACACCCAATTGCTCTGGTACCGCAAAGATGTTCTGCGCGAGACCCTCGACAAAAGCCAGCCCGCCAAGACATGGGACGGCATGGTGGCTGACGCGACCCGCAGCCTCGCCAAGGGCGGGCCGAGCTACATCATGGTGCAGGGCAAGCAATATGAAGGCCTGATGGTCTGGTTCAACTCTGTACTCGCGAGCGCGGGCGGTGAGGTGGTCGACCCCAACGATCCGAACAAGGTGACGCTCAACGACACCCCAGAACATCGAGCCGCGACGGTGAAGGCGCTTCGTATTCTCAAGGCCGTTGCGACCGCTCCCGGACACGATCCGTCGTTGACCAACGGCGACGAGACCAGTTCGCGACTGGGCATGGAGACGGGAAAGGCGATCTACCAGGTCAACTGGCCGTTCGTGCTCTCCTCGATGCGAGAGAATGCCGCCGCGGGCAGCGTGCCGTTCCTGACCGAACTGCAGCAATACTCCGGTCTGTTCGCCGACAAAGACAACACCCCGACAGACGAACAATTGGCGCCGGTTACCCGTGCGGTTCGGCAGAAGTTCGACTTCGCCCCCTATCCCGGTGTGACAGAAGCAATTCCGGCCAAGAGCACGGTCGGCGGACTGAATATCGCAGTGGCGAACACCTCGCAGCAGAAAGACCTGGCGTTCGAGGCGGCGATGTGTCTGACGAACGCGCGCGCGCAGAAGTTCTACTCGATCGACGCGGGTACCCCGCCGGTCATCTCGTCGCTCTACAGCGATCCCGATTTCCGCGCGGCCTATCCGATGGCCGACGACATCAAACTCCAGCTCGAACCCGAGCATGCTGCACTGCGTCCGAAATCACCTGATTACCAAGCGATCTCGACGCTGCTGCAGGCAAAGCTCTCTCCGGTCGGCTCCTGGGACCCCGAGACCCTTGTCGACGAGCTTGCCGAGCAGGTGCAGAAGGCGATCAACGGGGAGGGACTCATCCCATGACATCCGGCAACGACGGCACGGGCAACGACCCGGCCGAGGAGCGCAGGGGCAGGCACGCAATGCCCGGCGACGGTGACGACACCGGGGGATCGGCGAGGACGGACGGGTCGTCAACCGGGCACGGGCCCGGATCTTACGGCCGCACAGTGCATTCGGACGCGTGGACGCCGCCCGAGCGTCTCGGGCAGCCCACCGGGGGCGCACCTGAGCACGCCGCGCCGACGTCGAGCACCCCGTCCACTGGGGTTTCGTCCACTGAGGTTCCGTCCTCCGGGGTTCCATCCTCCGAGGCCCCGTCTGTGAAGAAGTCCGCGCCCCTGACGCCTACCGCCGCGCAAGCGACGGTGGTCGGGGACGCTTCCCGCTCGGATGCCGCGAGGTCGGGAGGCGGGACTTCAACGGCGACTCTGGAGCGATCCGAGACGTCGTCGAAGCGCGCGAAGCGATCCGGTGAGGTGAGTGAGGGCAAGAAGCAGGAACGTCGACTGGCGTACTGGTTGATCGCTCCGGCGGTGATCCTCATGCTGGTGGTCACCGCGTACCCGATCGTCTACGCATTCTGGTTGTCGCTCAACAAGTCGAGCCTGTCGGCGCCGGGCGAGCGTGAGTTCACGTGGTTCAGCAACTACGGCACGGTGCTCAGTTCCAACTACTGGTGGACGGCGTTCTTCGTCACGCTCGGCATCACCGTGGTCTCGGTCGCCATCGAGTTGGTGCTCGGCATGGCGATCGCAATCGTGATGCACCGCACCATCTTCGGGCGCGGTGTGATCCGGACCGTCGTGCTGATCCCCTACGGCATCGTGACGGTTGCGGCCGCGTTCTCGTGGTACTACGCGTGGACACCCGGAACCGGCTACCTCGCCAATCTCCTGCCGGACGGCAGTGCGCCGTTGACACAGCAGTGGCCATCACTGGCGATCATCGTGCTCGCCGAGGTCTGGAAGACCACGCCGTTCATGGCGCTGCTGCTGCTCGCCGGTCTCGCGCTGGTGCCCGATGAGCTACTCAAGGCCGCAGAGGTCGACGGCGCGGGCGCGTGGACCCGCCTGCGGCGCATCATCATTCCGATGATGAAGCCCGCGATCCTGGTCGCGCTGCTCTTCCGCACGCTCGACGCGTTCCGCATCTTCGACAACATCTATGTGTTGACGGCGGGCAACAACAACACCTACTCGGTGTCGATGCTCGGCTACGACAACCTGTTCAAGGCGTTCAATCTGGGTGTGGGATCAGCGATTTCGATACTCATCTTCGTGTGTGTCGCGATCATCGCCTTCATCTTCATCAAGGGCTTCGGCACCGCCGCGCCCGGTTCCGACAACGAGGGGAGGTAGGACGCCATGAACCGCACCGCCAAATCTCGGGTCGGCTGGCTGATCGCCGACATCCTGGTCGTGCTCTACGCGATCATTCCGCTGCTGTGGATCATCAGCCTGTCGTTCAAGCCGGCCAGCAGCGTGACCGACGGCAATTTCTTCCCGACGCACTTCACACTGGAGAATTACTCGGGGATCTTCCAGACGAGTGCGTTCACCTCTGCGCTGCGCAACTCGCTCGGAATCGGTCTCATCACCACGCTCATCGCCGTCGCGATCGGCACGATGGCCGCCTACGCGGTTGCGCGACTGGACTTTCCCGGCAAGAAGCTGCTCGTCGGTGCCGCACTGCTGATCGCGATGTTCCCCCAGATCTCTCTGGTCACACCGCTGTTCAACATCGAGCGCAGTATCGGACTCTTCGATACCTGGCTCGGCCTGATCCTCCCGTACATCACGTTCGCTCTGCCGCTGGCCATCTACACTCTGTCGGCGTTCTTCCGAGAGATCCCGTGGGAGTTGGAGAAGGCGGCAAAGATGGACGGCGCCACGCCGTTTCAGGCGTTTCGTAAGGTCATCGCACCGCTGGCCGCGCCCGGTGTCGTGACCGCGGCGATCCTGGTATTCATCTTCGCCTGGAACGATCTGCTCCTCGCGCTGTCGTTGACCTCAACAGAACGGGCGATCACCGCTCCCGTCGCGATCGCCAACTTCACCGGCAGTTCGCAATTCGAGGAGCCGACCGGCTCCATCGCTGCCGCGGCGGTGGTCATCACCATCCCCATCATCATCTTTGTGCTCTTCTTCCAACGTCGAATCGTCGCCGGCTTGACCTCCGGCGCGGTGAAGGGATAGTCCCCATGGCAGAGATCGTGCTCGACAATGTCAGCAAGAAGTACGCGGACGGCACTGTCGCCGTTCACGACTTCACCCTCACGATCGCCGACGGCGAGTTCATCATCCTCGTGGGGCCGTCGGGTTGCGGAAAGTCGACGACCCTCAACATGATCGCGGGTCTCGAGGACATCAGCAGCGGCGACCTGTACATCGGTGGGGAGCGGGTCAACGACAAGTCGCCCAAGGACCGCGACATCGCCATGGTGTTCCAGAGCTACGCGCTCTACCCGCACATGACGGTCCGACAGAACATCGCGTTCCCGCTCACCCTGGCAAAGCTGCCGAAGGACGAGGTCAACAAGAAGGTCGACGAGGCCGCCAAGATTCTCGATCTGACTCAGTACCTCGACCGCAAGCCGTCGAATTTGTCTGGAGGCCAGCGCCAGCGCGTCGCCATGGGACGCGCGATTGTGCGGTCGCCCAAGGCGTTTCTCATGGACGAGCCGCTGTCGAACCTCGACGCCAAGCTCCGCGTCCAGATGCGCACCGAGATCTCGCGTCTACAGACGCGACTGAGCACGACGACCGTCTACGTCACGCACGATCAGACCGAGGCGATGACCCTCGGTGATCGTGTGGTGGTGATGCGCAACGGATATGTCCAGCAGGTCGGCGCACCCAACGAGCTCTACGACAATCCGGTCAACGTGTTTGTCGCAGGGTTCATCGGTTCGCCGTCGATGAACTTCCTGCCGGGTACCTTGAGGGCTGACGCGATCGATACGCCGCTGGGTCGATTGGTGCTCGGCGACCACGATGTCGTTGCGGCCGAGGCGAAGAAGGAAGGCAGCAATGGCGAGGTGCTGATCGGCATCCGGCCCGAGCAGATCGAGGACGCCTCGCTCATCGATCCGGCGGTCAAGGCGCGTGGGACGACGTTCACCGCGGACATCGATGTGCTCGAGTCGATGGGTTCGGACAAGTACGCCTACTTCACCATTGACTCGGGCCGCGCAGCTAACGACGCCCTGGCTGAACTGGCAGCGGATTCGGGCTCAGACCTCGGTACTGGCGAGATGGTCGCCAGGCTCTCGCCGGAGTCGGCGGTGACGAAGAACTCGCGCGCCGAGTTGGTGTTCGACACCGACAAGATCGCCGTGTTCGACCAGCAGTCGGGAGTGAGCCTGCGCCGCAGGTGATCGCCCCCGCTGCTCGAGCCTGTCGAGACCACCGCTGCTCGAGCGCCAACCCGCTGGTCGAGCGCCAACCCGCTGGTCGAGCGCCAACCCGCTGGTCGAGCTTGTCGAGACCACTACCGCCGGCGGCGGCGCGACTGCTCGCGGAGTTCCTCGATGATCTCGTCGTCCCAGATGTGCCTGCGCACAAGGCGATAGCGCTCGCCCGCGACCCACATGTAGAGCTCGGCGTCGTCGGTGATGTCCGGCCGGACCTCGGCGCGGCGGGCCATCCGAACCACCGGTAGGAACTCCTCACCGAACCACCGGCGCGCGACTTCCGGTCTGCTCAGGAACTCTCCGACTTCTTGGCTGAGCCGAAAACCCCACGCCTCGACAGCCTCTGCGAGTTCGGCGTAGGCGAACGGGTCGGACAGGCGCACGGCATCGGCCTGCGCTCCCGTGAGGGGAACACGTGCGAGAAAGAGTCGGCGATGGTCTTTGAGTACGAGGTCAGACGGCGCGTTGATGCCATCAGGTGTGATGCGCGTGTGGATTTCGGTGACGTAGGCGTCGATCGTCTCGACATGGCGGGCGATCGCGATCGAGACGCGGTGATGACCGTCGATCACGAAGTACATCGACCCGATCTTGTACAGCAGGACCGGCGGAACCGACTCTCCCCGCCGCTGCGCGGCGGCAAGACGTTGCCAACGTTGCCGGATGCGCGACGACGTCGGCCGGAAGTACTTGTCGAAATCCTTTGTCCGGTCGACACTTCCGACGATGTCACGCACGTTGACCTGCTGCAGACCCAGGTTGGTCTCGCCGGTTCTGCCCAGTGCGCGCACGACTTCGTCGAACGGCAGGATCGTGTTGACGTCGGCGGGTTGGCGGGTGAACCAGTGTGTGAGGCGGGCGAGTTCGGCCTGACGCCGCATGCGGGCGAAATCGTTCTCGGCGTCGGCGTCGGGAAATCCGGTGTCACGCGCCATATCGTCGCCTCACGATCGTGAAGTCGCGGCTCTCGGGCTCTATGTCGAACTGGCAGTATCCGACCACGTTCATCGACACGGTGTCCTCGCCGACGATCTTGTCCTGTGGATGTGCGCCGAACGGATGAACATGGCCGTGGACGAGTAAGGCCGGATGAAGGTCCGACACCAGGCTGTTGAGGCACTCGAAACCGCGATGCGGCGCGTCGTCGCCGTCACCGACGCCACGGGCAGGACTGTGGGTCAAGACGATATCGGGTCGACGCCGCCGCAGGTGGGCGCCGATACGGACTCGCCAACTGCGCCATCGCTGTTGCGCTTCGGTGTACTGATTGGGGCCGCCGTTGTAGCGGATGGAGCCGCCGAGTCCACTGATACGCAGCCCGGCGGCCTCGACGGTGCGGCCGTCGGCGTTGATCGCTCCGAGCGGGCCGGGATCGCGTGCCGGTAGCCCGGCGCGCACCCAACCGGTCCTGGATTGTCGGTAGCCACTGAGATCTGGATCGTGGTTACCCGGAACGAAAACGCACGGCGCGTCGCAGAGCATCATGAGAGAGTCCAGATATTCGAAGGGAAGGTCCCCGGCGCCGAGGATGAGGTCGGGTTTTCCCTCGATGCCCACCCCGAAGGTGAGTGAGTCCACCACCTCGTCGGCGACAGCCAGAACACGCACCATGTGTGTCAGGGTAGGCCCGGCGTGCGGTGCACGTGGCCGAGCCCTTTAGAAGCTGGCGTGCGGAGCGCCGATTCCCGGGTCGATCCGCACCGGGCCGTCCTTCGAGGGCGCGACCGGAAAGTCGAAGATCGCGGTCGGAATGTACACGGTCGCACAGGAATTGGGAATGTCGACGACCCCGGACAACCGTCCCTCGATCGGCGCCGAGCCGAGAAGCAGGTACGCCTGCTCCGGGCTATATCCGAACTTCGTGAGGTACTCGATAGCGTGCAGACATGCCCGCTGGTAGGCGAGGTCGGAGTCGAGGTAGCGCTGCTCACCGTCGAGCGTGACCGACGTACCCGAGAACGCGATCCACTCCGAGTACTGCGGATCGGTATTGCCGGGCATGAAGATCGCGTTCTCGGTGACGCCGTAGGTCTCCATGCCGCCCTTGATCAGGTCGACGTGCAGATCGATGAAACCGCCCATCTCGATGGCCCCGCAGAAGGTGATCTCGCCGTCGCCCTGAGAGAAGTGCAGGTCGCCAAAGGAGAGGTTGGCGCCCGGCACGAAGACGGGATAGAAGACGCGCGTGCCCTTCGTGAGGTTTTTGATGTCCTGGTTGCCGCCATTCTCGCGAGGCGGTGCCGTTCGCGCAGCCTCCGCGGCGACGCGACCGAAGTCGGCCCCGCTCAGCGACCCGAGGATGGCGCCGTCGGGTTCGGGTGGAAGTGCGAGTGGCGGAACGCGTTCGGGATCTGTGGCGATCAGCGCGCCCTCCCGCGCATTCCAGGTTGCCAGCAACTGAGGGCTCGGGGCCGTGCCCATCAGGCCGGGATGCACGATTCCGGTGTACTTCACGTGCGGCACATGGCGACTCGCCGCACTCTGCCCGGCGAAGTCCCAGATCGCCTTATACGCGTCGGGAAATTGCTCGGTGAGAAACCCTCCGCCGTTGAGTTTGGCGAAGATACCCGTGTAGCCCCAGCCCTGGCCTGCGAGCGGACCCGAATCCTCCTGGGGAATGGGCCCGACGTCGAGGATATCGACGATCAGCAGGTCGCCGGGCTGCGCGCCTTCGATGGCGAATGGTCCCGAGAGAGTGTGCACGTTGTTCAGTGGGGCGTTGAGGATGTCGTCGGCGGAATCGTCGTTGTGGATCGCGCCGTCGAACCACTCACGGCAATGTGCGCGGAAGGTGTCTCCCGGCTTCACCGTGACCGCAGGCGGAATATCGGGATGCCAACGGTTGTGTCCGACGATCTGCTGCGCGGTGAACGGCGCGCCATCCCACAGGGGCTCACCGAGATCGACCAGTGCGTCCGGCGCGAGGATGAGTCCCTCGACAGCGGGCGCCGCGGCAACGGTCGCCAATCGCCGGTGCAGGCCGGGCATCGGGACCCGGTTGTGCATCCGCACCACGAGTTCTGCGCGGGGGCCGCGCAGCGGGTCGGCATGCAGGTCACCCGGATCGGTCATCGGATGACGGGCGCATCCGACGGTCACGAACACCACGTCGTCGTCGAGCGCGAATCGTTCGACGTCGATGGGCTCGACGCCCAGGAAGGTCACCGACGCCCGCTGTGGTTCGACGCCGAGTTCGGAGACGACGTACTCGTGCACGGTGTCGGTGACGGAAGGACTCACGGCACTCAACGGTAGCCGGGCGGTTCAGGGACGCGGTAACCGCCGGTGCAGCGGATTGGTGGTCACCGGCGTCGAACGTCGCTGCGAACCCGGGACCGACGACACAACGGCCGGTGCGTCGGCGGTCGCTCGCGTTGCGTCGTGTGCCCGCATGGCAGCACTGTCGCCGACGCCGAGCCGTGGGGCGGTCACGATTCGTCGAGCGCGCTCCGAGCAGACCGGGCACTCCACGTCGTCGGGGACGGTGAGCATCGAGTGCACCCGTTCGACGTCATCGCATGCCTGCGGGCACCGGAAGACGTAGGTTGGCATGTGCAGACCATAGCGCGACCTGTGCGTCGCGGAATCTTGAAAGGCACTGCACCGTCGCGACATCAGGAGGCCGTCATGCCGGAGTTGCTCTTCCCGTTGGACTCATCGAAGCCGTTCACCGCGCAGCAGATCGTCGGACACAACCGTTGGCATCCCGATATTCCGCCTGCGGTCACGGTGAAGCCGG
>NZ_LZMO01000034.1:0-538 GCF_001665715.1 Gordonia sp. 852002-10350_SCH5691597 | reverse complement strand
GCGTGCGCGAGAGCTCCACGCCGCTGGCCGCACTGTTCCTATCCGACGGAACACGCATCACGGCGGTGATCCTCGACATCGGGATCGCGACGTCGTTCTTCGCGTGTGCACTCGCGTCGGTCAACGCACTCGTGCGGGTGCTGTTCACGTTGGGGCGCGAACGTGTGGTTCCCGAGGCGTTCGGCCGCACTCATCGTCGCTTCCACACGCCTGCCGTCGCGACGGTCTGGGCGATGGCGATCGTGACGCTCGGACCGCTCGTGTTCCTCTGGTGCGGCGGCAACCCGCAAGACGGCATCCGCGACTTCCTGACGCTCAGCGCACTGGGCTACATGGGCAGTTACCTCACCGCGTGTCTCGCCTCTCCAGTGCTGCTCGGCCGAATCGGGGAACCCAGCAGGCGCATCATGGCGCTCGGTGTGGTGACGGCGGTCATCCTCGGGGTGTTGTTGGTGACCGCCTTCGGCACCGGCGTCGGACACGGTCGGGTTCTCGGCGTCGTCTACGTCGCGTCGATGGTCGTGGTGACGGCGCTCGT
>NZ_LZMO01000033.1:0-18033 GCF_001665715.1 Gordonia sp. 852002-10350_SCH5691597 | reverse complement strand
CTGCGTCGCCGGTTGCCCTTTCGGTGTCGTCGAACGTCGGTCCGACGGCACCGTCGAGCCGACCACGCGCGAGGGTCAACGCAAGGGCGAGCAGCCGCCCGTGCCCAGACGTGGTGTGGCACAGAAGTGCACGCTCTGTTACGACCGACTCGTCGACGACGAGACACCCGCGTGCGCGAAGACCTGTCCGACGACGTCGATCAAATTCGGCGACCACGACGACATGGTCGAGATCGCGCGCGAACGTGTCGAACAGCTGCACGCCCAGGGGATGACCGAGGCCCGGCTCTATGGGGCGAACCCCAACGACGGAGTCGGGGGCACCGGTTCGGTGTTCCTTCTCCTCGACGAGCCCGAGGTCTATGGCCTTCCGCCGGACCCTCGCGTGTGCACGGCCGATCTCCCCACCATGTATCGACGAGCGGGCGCTGCCGCCCTCGGAATGGTTGCCGCGGCGGCGGTCTCGTTCCTGACCGGTAGAAAGCGATGACCTCCGACTACGATTCGCTGCGCCCACCAGAACCCGGCCGCCGAAAGCGCAAGGGCGGCAAGGGGCGTCGACGAAGCTTGTTCGGCCAGGGCGACGGCGCGCGTGAGATGTCGATGGTGCCCGACGTCGAGTTCGAGAAGGTCGACGTCGAAGGTTACTACGGGCACAACGTCGTCAAGCCTGCGCCCTGGGACGACAAGGTAGCGGCGTACCTGTTCCTCGGTGGCGTCGCGGGCGGGTCGGGAGTGCTCGCGGCGGGTGCGCAGTTGACCGGGCGAGAAGTGTTGCGCCGCAACGCCCGTCTCGGTGGTCTCGCCGCGGCCGGGCTCGGTGGGGTTGCGCTCATCGCCGACCTTGGCCGACCCGATCGGTTCTACAACATGCTGCGCACCTTCAAGGTGACGTCGCCGATGAGCGTCGGGTCATGGATACTGTCCGGCTTCTCCGGCGGTATCGGAGTCGCGGCTGCGGCAGAGGTGGATCGGCTTCTCCGGGAAAGACTTCCGCTCGGCCCGTTGCGTTCGGTGCTCCACGTCGTGGAGGCGCCCGCTGGACTCGTCGGCGGCGCGATGGGGCCGCTGCTCGCCGTGTATACAGCGGCGCTGCTGGGCGATACGGCCACACCGACGTGGAACGCGATGCACCGCGACCTGCCCTTCGTCTTCGTCAGCTCGGCAAGTCTCGCGGCGAGCGGACTGGCGCTGGTCACCACACCGCTCGACGAGGTGGGCCCGGCACGAACGTTGGCCGTTCTCGGCGTGGTGGGCGATGTGGCGGCCACCCGCGTCATGGAAGCGCGCATGGATCCGGTTGCCGCGGAACCGCTCCACCACGGTAAGCCCGGTGCGCTGATGCGCTGGGCGGAACGACTGGCGGTCATCGGGGGAGTGGGCGCACTGGTCAGTGGTCGTTCGCGGGTCGCGTCTGCGGCGTCGGGTCTGGCGCTACTCGCGGCGTCGGCCTGTACCCGGTTCGGCGTGTTTCACGCCGGCATCGAGTCGGCGAAGGATCCGCGCTACACGATCGAACCACAGAAGCGACGCCTCGCCGCTCGTCGAGCCGCCGGTGTCACCGACGACTCGATCACGACTGCGGACTGATCGCGTTCTCGTCGCGTTCGCGTCGGGCGTGTCGGGCCAGTGGACGTCGGTCGTTCGAAGCAGCCACCACCACCCGATTCCCGCCCTGTCGTTTCGCGAGGTACATCGCGACATCGGCGTCTTCGAGATGTCGGTCGACGTTTGCCTTGGCGTCTGGTGCGGTGACGCTGATGCCTACGCTGACTGTCACCGACGGTGAGGTGTCGGCCGCGACGCCGATGCGGATGCGCTCGGCCAGCGAACGGGCGGTGCGCAGGTCGTCGTCGAGGATCACGGCGAACTCCTCGCCGCCGGTGCGCGCGGCGACAAGGTTGCGGATGCCTGCAAGCCGGTTGCATGCCTCCATGATCCGCCCGGCTACGCGCACGAGCACGAGGTCGCCGACCTGGTGGCCGTGGGTGTCGTTGATCGCCTTGAATCCGTCGATGTCGATGATGATCACCGAGAGCGTGCGGGCCGAGTGACTGAGCCCGCCGACATATCGCGACAGGCCACGCCGGTTGGCCAGCCGAGTCAGCGGGTCGGTCCCTGCGTCCATGGCGTTGGTGCCGAGGACCCAGAAGAAGTAGTGCATGGAGGGCAGGAGTACTGCCACCAGGGCAAGGGGGGCGATACCTTTCGACAGGGCCACCAGCAGCATCGGACGCCCTCCGTCTGCCGCCACAATAGTGACCAGGATCACGATTGCCGCAGAAGCGAAGATCGCGTGCAGTGAGTGGGCCCGCGGTGTGCAGAAGAACAGGGCAAACGCGCTCATGATCGCGAACAGCGTGACGCCTGCGATGCCGAGCATGTGATCGTGATGCCCGAAGCAGGCGGTCGCGATCACGGCGTCGGCGAACACCAGCACCAGAAGGCTCTCGGCTCCTGTCGGGAGTGGGAGCAGCCACCACCGCAGCACGAGAATCGCGGCAACGACCGATGTGACCAGCAGAATCTTCTCGACGTACGGCGAAAATCCGGAGCTCGACGACGCGGCAGCGGCCGCCGCGGCGAATCCCAACAGCGCCGCACCCAGCGATAGAACGAGCCGCTTGAGTGGCGCATTTCCGAGTTGATCGAAGAGTGGAACGCGCCACTGGAGTGGCGTTGCGTCACGCAGCCAGTCAGAGACCGCGATAGCGCTGCGACGCTGCACCTGATCTCCCCCTCGGCATCGGTGTGTGTAGCGACAATAGAGCGATCGGCGATCGATGTCAGCGAATGTCGATCCCTGCACCTGCAACGATTTCGCCGATGACCGGGTATCCGGGCACTTCGCCGACCAGCAACAGCCCGCCGGATGTCTGGGCGTCGGCCAGCATCAGAAGCTCGTTCTCGTCGACACCGCTTCCGATGTCGAGGTGGTCGCGAACCCAGTCGAGGTTGCGCCGAGTGCCGCCCGAGACATATCCGTCATCGAGAGCGTCGCGGGCTCCCTCGACCAGCGGGACGGCAGAAGCGTCGATGACCGCGCGCACCCCCGAGGCCCTTGTCAGTTTGTGGAGGTGGCCGAGCAGTCCGAACCCGGTCACGTCAGTACCTGCGCGGACACCGGCGGCAAGGGCGGCGTCGGCGGCGTCGCGGTTGAGTGTCGTCATGACGTCGATCGCGGCGTCGAATACTTCACCGGTCTGCTTGTGCCGGTTGTTGAGCATCCCGACGCCGATCGGTTTGGTCAGCGTGATCGGCAGTCCGACAGTCGCGGCGTCGTTGCGGATGAGCGAGTCGGGCGACGCGACACCGGTGACGGCCATGCCGTACTTGGGTTCGGGGTCGTCGATGCTGTGGCCGCCGATCACCGGGCAGTCGGCCTGCGCTGCGACGGCGAGCCCGCCGCGCAGCACCTCGGTCATCAGTTCCATCGGCAGCAGATCACGCGGCCAGCCGACGAGGTTGATCGCGACGACGGGCGACCCGCCCATGGCGTAGATGTCGGAGAGAGCGTTCGCGGCCGCGATGCGTCCCCAGTCGTACGCGTCGTCGACGACCGGAGTGAAGAAGTCGGCGGTAGAGAGGACGGCGAGGTCATCGCGAATGCGCACAGCCGCGGCGTCGTCGCCGTCGTCGAGGCCGACCAGGATGTTCTTGCCGCTCTGGCCGGTCAGACCGGCTACGGCGGCTTCGAGCTCACCCGGCGGGATCTTGCACGCACAGCCGCCGCCGTGCGCGTAGCCGGTCAACCTGATCGTCGGGCTCTGCGAATCCGGATTCGTCTCGACGGTGCTCATGTGACTCAGGCTAATCGGCGGGATCGGGAGAATTTGGAGGTATGGTCGCCGAGGAGGCGTCTGGGTTCCTGGTGGGCCCCCCGGTCTTCAAAACCGAGGAGGTCGAGTATCTCGGTCTGGCGGGTTCGATTCCCGTCCGCCTCCGCCACAGACTGTTCTCGAAGGAGGCGCGGTGACCCGATCGGATCCCCGGCGGCGGATCCCGCGCACCGACCACCTGCTGGCCGATCCCGAGATCGCCACGGCTGCACGACGAGTCGGCGAACAGACCGTCCGCGACGTCGTCCGTGATGTTCAGGAGTCGGCAAGGCGCGGCGATGTCGATCCCGACGACGTGCGGAGGGTCATTCGGGAAACACTTGCTCGACGCCGCGTCGGCACCGGACGGTCGGTGCTCAACGCGACCGGAGTCGTGGTGCACACCAACCTCGGTCGAGCCCCGTTGTCGACGGCTGCGCGCGATGCAGTCGTCGATGCGTGTGGATACGTCGACGTCGAACTCGACCTGGAGTCGGGCACGCGCTCGCGGCGTGGCGTCGCGACCCGCGACGCGTTGCTGCGGGCATGTCCCGCCGCGGGCGATGCCCTGATGGTGAACAACGGTGCTGCCGCGATGGTGCTGGCCACCACCGCGCTCGCGGCCGGTCGCGAGGTGGTCATCAGTCGCGGCGAGATGATCGAGATCGGCGCGGGTTTCCGGCTCACCGACCTCATCGAGTCGACCGGTGCGCGACTGCGCGAGGTCGGGACCACCAACCGCACCCACCTCCGCGACTACGCTGCGGCACTTGCCGAGGGCGACGTCGGCTGTGTGCTCAAGGTGCACCCGAGTAACTACCGGGTCAGCGGCTTCACCGCGGAGGCGACCATCGCGGAGCTGGCGGAATTGACTGCCGCCCAGGGTGTTCCGCTCATCGCCGACCTCGGGAGCGGTCTTCTCGTTCCCGACGCCGCGCTCCCCGACGAACCGGACGCGTCGTCGGCGCTGGCCGCGGGCGCCGATCTGGTGATCGCCAGCGGCGACAAACTACTCGGTGGACCGCAGGCCGGAATCCTGCTCGGCGACGCCGATCTGGTCGGCCGATTGTCGAAACATCCACTCGCGCGGGCGGTTCGGGCCGATAAGCTCGCCCTCGCGGCGATGGAGGCCACGCTCGTCGGACCTCAGCCTCCGGTGACCGAGTATCTACACGCCGACAACGAGCGGTTACGTCGGCGGGCCGAAGTCGTCGCCGCGAAGATCGGTGCGGACGTGGTGCCCCACGACGGCAGGGTCGGCGGGGGAGGAGCGCCCGGAGTTCCGTTGCCCGGCTGGGCGATTGCACTGCCTGAGCAGGCGGCCAAGGCGTTGCGCACCGGCACTCCCGCGGTGCTCGCGCGCGTGCACGACGGCGTATGTCTCGTCGACCTGCGATGTATCCCGGAGACGGGCGACGAGGTTCTCGCCGAGGCGGTCGCGCGTGCGCTTGGCGCGGTCCGCGTGCCGGGGGCGACTGGCTGAGGTGTACGTCGTCGCGACGGCGGGGCACGTCGATCACGGGAAGAGTGCGTTGGTCCGTGCGCTGACGACGATGGAACCGGACCGCTGGGCGGAGGAGCGCCGTCGAGGACTGACGATCGACCTCGGATTCGCTTGGATGACAACACCATCCGGCGCCGACATCGCGTTCGTCGACGTTCCGGGTCACGAACGATTTCTCGGCAATATGTTGGCGGGAATCGGTCCGGCGCCCGTGGTGGCCTTCGTCGTCGCTGCCGACGAGGGGTGGAACAGGCAGTCGTCGGATCATCGTGACGCGATCGCCGCACTCGGCATCGATCGCGGGGTGCTGGTGATCTCACGCGCCGATCTCGCCGACGACGAGCGGATCTCCGACGTCGTAGCGCAGGCACGCGACGAGCTGTCCGGTACCGGTCTCGGCGACGCGCCGCCCGTGATCACGTCGGCGTTGACCGGGTGGGGGATCGACGAGCTGCGCGACACGATCGCAGAGGTATTGCAGCGCAACCCGTTTCCCTCGGATACCGCACCCGTTCGGTTCTGGATCGACCGCGCGTTCACCATCACGGGTGCGGGAGCCGTGGTCACCGGGACGTTGTCGGCCGGGTCGGTGGGTCGTGGAGACACGCTGGATGTGTTGACCGGCAGAGGGATTCGATCGGTCACCGTGCGTGGTGTGCAGAGTGAGAACACGCCGCGCGAACGCGTCGGACCCGTGAGCCGGGTGGCGGTGAATCTGCGCGAGGTGTCTGCGTCGGATATCGCACGGGGTGATCTGCTGTTGAGCCCCGGGGTGTGGCGGCTGACCGACTGCGTCGACATCCGACGTGTCAGCGGGCCTGAGTTCGACTCGATACCAAGCGATCTGAGTGTTCATGTCGGCACGGCTGCGCTGCGGGGTCGGCTCCGCCCATTCGACGCCGACCACGCGCGGATCACATTCGAGCAAGCCGTCCCGCTGATCCTCGGTGATCGACTGGTGCTCCGCGACGCGGGCAGCGGTCGGATCGGTGGGGGCGTCGTGGTGGATGCAGAGCCACCGCCGCTGCGGCGTCGGGGTGATGGGGCGCGTCGAGCAGATGCGTTGTCGGGCATGAGTGATGCCGGCGATGTGCGACGTGAGGTCGAACGTCGTGGTGCGGTCACCGTCGAGCATCTGCGACGGCTCGGTGTCGTCGGAGCCGAGGCAACCCCGCCCGAGGGAGTGCGCGTTGTCGGGGCCTGGTGGGTCGACGAGCAGGTCTGGGCGGAGTGGGTCGCACGGCTCCGCGATGCTGTTGATGCTGTCTATCAGCGGGATTCGCTTGCCGAGGGCTTGCCTCGCGCGAGTGTGGCGGGCGTCGTCGGACTTCCATCGGAAGCGCTTGTCGCGCCCCTCGTTGCCGACGCCGGCCTTGACCATGCGGGCGGGTTCCTGTCGAAACCCGGTGTGGCACGCGGACTCGGCGATGCGGAGGAGGCTGTTGCTGCACTCGAGCGTCGGTTCGACGACGATGCCTTCGCCGCGCCGGAATCCGATGACCTCGCCGCACTCGGGCTCGGCCCCAAGCAACTGGCAGCGGCTGAACGCCTCGGGCGGCTGCTTCGGTTGCGTGACGGTGTTGTGCTCTCGCCCCGATCTCCCGCGATGGCGATGCGCGTTCTGGCTGCTCTTGATCAGCCCTTCACCACGAGCGAGGCCCGAAAGGCTCTGGGCACCACGCGCCGCGTCGCCATCCCATTGCTCGAGCACCTCGACGAACGCGGCTGGACTCGACGACTCGACGCGGGGCACCGCGAGGTGGTTCGGTGAACGAGGATCTCCCCGGATACATTGTGAGCAACTAGGTTGTGAGCAATCTAAATCGGGTGTCTACTGTTCTCCACGTGGGAAAGATTCGACTCGACGACCATCTGTGTTTCGCGCTCTACACCGCGTCGCGCGCGATCATCGCCGCGGAGCGACCGGGCTTGGTTGAACTCGGACTGACGTATCCGCAGTACCTCGTGATGCTAGTGCTGTGGGAGGAAGAATCTGTCCCGATCGGCCGGCTGGGGGAGCGCCTGCAACTTGACTCGGGCACCGTGTCACCACTGGTTCGTCGGTTGGAGTCGATGGGGCACGTGCGACGTCACAGGTCCCCTGACGACGAGCGGTCGACGATCGTGTCACTCACCGAATCGGGCGTGGCGCTGGGCGAAAAGTCTGACTGCGTGCTGGCCGCCTTGGTCGACGCGGTGAACGGTTCGTCGAGTGAGCCCTCAGAATCTGATGCCGACTTCGACGTCGACGCGGCTGTCGAGCTGCGTGCGGCACTGCACCAACTAACCGATGTGTTGCGCGCCAACCAGGCGCGCTGAAGAGAAGGGAAGTCACCATGAAGGCTTTGTACACAGCCGAGGCACTTGCCACCGGCGAAGGCCGGGACGGTCACGCCAGGACGAGCGACGGACAACTCGATCTCGATCTCGCGATCCCCAAGGAGCTTGGCGGACCCGGCGGCGCGACGAATCCGGAGCAACTCTTTGCAGCCGGCTACGCCGCATGCTTCCACAGTGCGTTGCGCGCGGTCGCTCGGGCCGAGAAGGCCGACGTGAGCGACTCGGCTGTCGGCGCCCGAGTGTCGTTGGGGGCCAATGACTCCGGCGGTTTCGAGCTGGCCGTCGTGTTGGAGATCTCGTTGCCGGCGCTGAGCGCAGACGACGCGCAGGCACTCACCGCCGCGGCTCATCAGGTGTGTCCGTACTCCAACGCCACGCGCGGCAACATCGACGTGACCCTCACCCTGGCGGAAGACTGACCCTGATTGGCGACTGACGCCGGACACGCGGTGGCCGGTCCCATACTGGTTTCATGGCAACGCGGTTTCGCTATTACACAGCACAGACTCTCGATGGCTTCCTTGCCGACTCGCTGGACTCGCTCGATTGGCTGCTGAGTCAGCCAATCGACGAGGACGGGCCGATGAACTACACCGAGTTCCTCGGCGACGTCGGCTGTCTGGTGATGGGGTCGACAACGTACGAGTGGGTCGTCGAACATGAAGTGCACCAGGGTAATCCGTGGCCGTACGAGTTGCCGACACTTGTATTCAGCACACGCGACCTGACGCCCGTCGCCGACACCGTCCGCATCGTGTCCGGAGGGCCCGCGGGTCACCGCCAAGCCATGGTCGACGCTGCGGGCGGGCGAGATGTCTGGATCGTCGGAGGCGGCGACCTCGCCGCGCAATTCTGGTCGGGCGGGATGCTCGACGAACTCATCGTCTCGATCGCGCCGGTGATGCTCGGGTCGGGACGTCCGCTGTTCACTGCGCGATGCGATCTCGAGCTGCTCGACGTCGCGCGCAATCAGGGTTTCGTCTGCGCCCGCTACCACGTCGGGGCGTTCCGCTGAACGCACGTGACCGTCGAGCGTTCCGCTGAACGCTCACTCCGAAATCTCTGTCAGTACCCGCCGATGCGATGAATCTATCGAACATATCATCGATCCAGGGGTGGTCATGACCGGTGGCAGCACAGACATCTTCGACGCGGCTGATCCGTCCGATCTCGCGGTGGAGGAGATCGCCGATCGGCTGGAGGGCTACGCGGGCCAGATCGCGAGTATGACGGCCCGGTTCCTGCTGTTGGTGTCGGAATTCGACCGACGCATCGGCTGGTCCGGTGACGGCATCATGTCGTGCGCGCACTGGTTGACGTTGCGGACCGGACTATCCACGCGGACCGCACAGGAGTACGTGCGGGTGGCGCGCACTCTCGACGAACTGCCGAGGATTCGTGCGGCATTCGCGCAAGGTCGGTTGTCGTACTCGAAAGTGCGTGCCTTGACGCGGGTCGTGACGCCCGATCGCGAGGACGAACTACTCAACGTCGCCTTGTCTGCCGACGCTGCTCAGCTCGAGCGAGTGGTGCGGGCAATCCGCTCGATAGATCAGCGGGAGCGCGAGGCCACCGAGGGTGAGGTCGAATCGACCGCCTCGTGGGAGTGGAATTCCGACGGCACACTGTCGGCGCGGATGCGGTTGTCGGCGATGGACGGGGCATCGTTCATGGCAGCAACTGTCCGTGCCGAGTACGAGCGCACGCGCAACGTCGAAGCCGACGAGGACGTCCCGGATATTGCCGAACTGGCTGCGGCGCAGGATGTTTCGTCCGAGGAATTAGGGCTGGAACCTTCGGACCGGCGTCTGTGGCGCCATACTCCGTCCAACATCGCACCCGCTGTCGTGCTGATGGCCGACACGATGCAGTCGGCGATCAAGGTGCCCACGTTCACGCCGGGCGCTGAAGTGGTCGTCCACTCGCATGAGCGCGACGACGGGGCACCGGACCTGCCCGTCGTCGTCGCTCCCGATCCGCATGTCGAGGGCGGCCCGGCAGTGTCGGGGGCGGAGGTGAAGGAGGCGTCGTGTGCGGGCACCAAGACCGACGTGCATCACGGAAAGCAGGGGACCATCGCGTCGTGGGGCCGTCGAACGCGGACACCCTCGACGCGGACCCTGCGCGCGATCTTGGCGCGCGACGGCGGTTGCCGCTATCCGGGGTGTGGACGGACCAGACATCTACACGCTCATCACGTCCGGTTCTGGTCGCATGGTGGCGACACGACACCCGACAACTTGGTGCTGCTGTGTTCGTCGCATCACCGATCGTTGCATCGTGGTGAGTTCTTGATCAGGGCGCATGCGTTGCAGCAGTTCACATTTCATCGACAGAATGATCACCAGCCGATCGAGCAGGCGCCGCCGACCAGTGTGCCGGGCGTGTGGCGGCCCGCGGCGATCTCTGACGACGCGGTCGTCCCCGAGAACCCGGGACCTCTCAACTTGGGCTACACCACTGAGGTGCTGTACGCGAGTTGGCGGTTCAAGCAGTCCGCCGCAGCCCGCGCCGACCGGGCGGCGTCGCTGGCCGCAGCGTGACGACGTTCAGCGGAACGCCCGCCGCGTGCCGGCGCGGACTCTATTGCGAGTGCCCCCAGTAGGGCTCGAACCTACGACCTGCGGATTAAAAGTCCGTAGCTCTACCAACTGAGCTATAGGGGCGGACGCCTCGGCGCTGTGGCCGACGCAGGAAGTGAGTTTACAGGTCGACTGCGCGGCGGTGCATCGACGGTGGGCTTGGAATTGTCGATGCCGTCGGCGTCGGATCCGGGTATGGTGTTCGGAGGGCATCAACTCGCGCGAAATGCAGGCTGACCAGCCGATTTGTGAATTGCGCGAGCGGTGTCCTAAGCTGAGTCGGCTCCCAACGGAGAACCGGCCCCCTTCGTCTAGCGGCCTAGGACGCCGCCCTTTCAAGGCGGTAGCGCGGGTTCGAATCCCGTAGGGGGTACAACTGATCCTCTACGGGGGAGCAGGAAAATTGAAGATGGCCCTGTGGCGCAGTTGGTTAGCGCGCCGCCCTGTCACGGCGGAGGTCGCGGGTTCGAGTCCCGTCAGGGTCGCCAAAGGTTTCGGTTTCGCACCGGGCCTCCTGGCCAGGTAGCTCAGTTGGTACGAGCGTCCGCCTGAAAAGTGGAAGGTCGTCGGTTCGATCCCGACTCTGGCCACCAGATATCTACTCGAAAAAGACCATCCGGCTTGCCGGATGGTCTTTTGCTTTTCGACGATGGCTGCCCGGAGCGTCGGCTCCGCGGAGCCGATTCATCGGGTGAGCCCAGGCCCGTACCGCTCTGCCATCCCGGCAAGCCATTCCACTCCGATGGGGTCGGCCGAGCTCAAGACCACGGAGTCTCGGGCGCGCTCATCCGAGACACCCTGCCCGATTCCGAACTCACGCTGCACCGTCGCGCGCGACAATCGCCTCATGTCGGCTCGGCAAACGACGGTCCTGGTGCGCAGCGTCTACGGGACCGCTGCGGTGCAGTGGTTCCTCATCTTCGCGATCGGCACGATCCTCGTGACGCGTGCCTACCTGCGTCTGACCGGCTACCCGCAGATCGGAAACGGCACGCTGCACATAGCCCACGCGCTGTGGGGCGGGGCGCTCATGATGCTCGCGTTGGTCTTCGGGTGGCTGCTTCTTGGTTCGACGCCTCGGATTGTTGCGGTGGTGATGGGTGGTATCGGATTCGGCTTGTTCCTCGATGAAGTGGGCAAGTTCGTCACCAAGGACAACGACTACTTCTACGGCCCGTCGGCCGAGATCATGTACCTGCTGGTGGTGCTGATCCTGTTGATCAGTCGATTCGTCCGCGACGTCAAGCGCCCATCTGTGCCCGAGGCGATCGCGAACGCGGCGGTGATCGCGGCCGACGGTGTGGCGCACGGACTTCCGGAGAGTCGACGCCGCCAGGCCACCGACCTTCTCGACTTCGCCGAAGCACGCGACGCCGACCCGGCACTCGTGGCGCATATTCGCGGCCTACTCGACGCGAGCGTGCACACCCCTGACCGGTTGACCCGACTGCGTGCGCGCGCACTCGCGTTGATTCCGAGCTTCTTTCGACGACGCTGGTGGTTGGTGCTGATCGGCTGGCTGCTGGTCGTCAGCTCCGCGCTCACCGTGATCGCGGGTGCGCTCGCGCTCTATGTGAATCACCGCGACTACGGGGTCTATCTCGAACTGGCCCGCGACCCCACCGCCGCGTGGATTCTGTTCGTCAGTGGCGTGCTGACGCTTGCGTGCTCGGCGTCGGCGATGATCGGTCGCCGTTACACCGATCGCGTCTGGCCGCTACGCGCACTGCGCATGGCGGCGCTCGTCTTCACGATGTCCAACGCCCTCGTCGACTTCGCGCTCGACGGGTTCGGGGCGCTCTACAACCTCGCGCTCGGTCTGTTCGCGCTGGCGATCATCGACTATCACCTACGCGCGGCAGTCGCGCGGGCGACGGCGCAGCACGAGCACGGACAACTGCGGGTCTAGCGCCCCGACCCACCCATGCTGCGCGCATAGAAGTTCAACCCCGGGCGATTACTCAGCACGGCGAGAAGGACCAGGACGATGAGAGTGACAACGATCGTGGACATGATCTGCCTTGTCTTGGAGGAGGTTTCGGTTCGCGGGTGTATCAATGGTGGCCGATCGTCGTGACGGAGAAAAGGTTCGCCGGTGCAGATCACGAGCGAGTCGCCGGTGTGTGTGCGGGCACATCGGTTAGCGATTCTTCGACCGTGGTGAACTGAATATGTGACATCTATCGATCGCACGATCGCCACTGATCGCATCGCGGCTCTCGAACGTCGCGTCGTCGACGATCCTGATGCCAGGCCCGCCGCCGTCGCCATCGTGATCTCGAATCAAGCCGACCGACAGGGAATCTGGGTTCTGCGTCGGCCACTGACCATGCGTCGCCATGCCGCACAGTTCGCGCTCCCCGGCGGACGCCTCGACCCGGGAGAGGGAATCGTCGACGCCGCGCTGCGGGAACTGCACGAGGAACTCGGGGTGGCGCTCGACACCGACGACGTACTCGGATTGCTCGACGACTACCCGACACGATCCGGCTTCATCATGACGCCCGTCGTCTGCTGGGCGCCGGACGACGCACCGCCTCCGACGCCGAGCCCCGACGAGGTGTCGGAACTGTTCTTCGTGCCACTCGACGACCTACTCGACGAACCGCGGTTCATCGCGATCCCCGAATCGCCGCGTCCGGTCATACAACTCCGTATCCCCGGGCTGCGTCGTGACCCCGATGATCACTCGCCGAGCGGTCACTCGGCATTGCTCCACGCGCCGACCGCCGCGGTGATCTATCAGTTCGTCGAGGTCGTCCTGCGAGGTCGCGATACCCGCGTCGATGGCTTTGAGCAGCCAGTATTCGCCTGGAAATAAATAGTTTGGTCTAGCGGAATGAAATCGGACCGCGGTCCGTTTAGAATGAGCGATGGGCCGAGAAGACGGTCCACGGACCACAACCCGAAACGACAAGAAGCCGAGGAGTTTCACCATGACCACAAGCACCGTCAAGGCCCCCATCGAGGCCGGCGTCTGGAACATCGATCCCACCCACTCGACCGTCGGCTTCGTCGTGAAGCACCTGATGGTGAGCAAGGTTCGCGGCAAGTTCGAGTCGTTCAGCGGAACCATCACTGTTGCCGAGGACGGCACCCCGTCGGTGCAGGCCGAGATCGACGTCACGACCATCACCACCGGAAACCCGCAGCGTGACGGCCACATCAAGTCGGCCGACTTCTTCGACGCCGAGAAGTTCCCCAAGGCGACCTTCGTCTCGACCAGCGTGCGCCCCGACGGTGACAACTTCGTGCTCACCGGCGACTTCACCCTGCACGGCGTGACCAAGTCGGTCGACCTCGCACTCGAGTTCAACGGATCGAACCCGGGCATGGGCCAGGGCGCTGTTGCCGGCTTCGAGGCAACCACCGTGATCAACCGCAAGGACTTCGGCATCGACATCGAGATGCCACTCGAGGGTGGCGGCGTCGTCGTCGGCGACAAGGTCACCATCAACCTCGAGATCGAGGCGCTCAAGGCGCAGGCCTGATCCGATCATGACCGCTCGTGCGATGAGTCGATGACCTCGACATGACGTACGAGTCCGCGGCCGGTGCCGTTCCCGTCAGTCCCCCGGGAGCGGCGCCGGCCTTTTTGGCGTTTCGGCGTGCGTCGTCACACACGATCGAGTTCTGATCCCGGCATTTCGCCTGTCACAATGAACTGTCTTATGTGACACAACAGGCAGAAAGGCGCCTCGGTGCAGCCGCAACGCTCCCGCGACCACGATGACAGGTGGTCTCGCGCGCGGCGTCGATACTCGACATTCGTGTGGGGCGTCGAGCGGCCTCCGACGTTGCGCGAATGGGGAGGCATCGGCCGGGCGGAGCGCATCCGGCTCGCCCGCCGCGCGAGCGTGATCGCCGGTTCGGCAATCGTCGGCAGCAACGTGCTCGTCGGCCTCGAGACGTTCCTGCTGGTCCAGCTCGCCTACAACGGTGGCCAGATGACCTTCGCCACGACGCTGGGCGCACCGAACTTTCCGGCCGTCGTCGCGGCGATCGGCGTCGGTCTCGTGGTCAATGTGGTGCTGGTCTTCGCCGTGATGGTGCCGCAGTTGCGCTGGTTCATCAGTGGCGAGCAGGCCGATCGGGAGCGTCGACGATCCGTCCAGAGAATCCCGTTCGCGCAGGCGGCGGCCACGATCGTCGGCTGGCTCTTGGCCGTGCTCAGCTACGTGCTTCTGTCGCTGGGCAGGCTCAGCGCCGACGACCTACTCGGGGTGGCTGTCGCGTTCGCCCTTGCAGGTATGTCGATCCGCTGCCTCACCTACCTGTTCGCCGAACGCTCGGCGCGCCCGCTGCTGATCATCGCGCTGCAGGATCACCCGGCAACCCATGCGGTGCAGGGCGTGCGTGCACGCATGGCCGCGGTGTGGGCGATCAGTTGCCTCGTGCCGATGAGTGGACTGCTGATCATCAACCTCGGGAGGGGATCGGGCCTGTTGCCACCGGCCGCCGGCAGGATCGATTGGACGACAGTGGTGCTGGCCGCGGTCGGTCTCGCTGCGGGCGTGCGCGTCATCATGTTGGTCGGGCAGGCCATCATCGACCCGCTCACCGAACTGCGGCACGCCGTGCAGCGGGTCCAGAATGGCGACCTCACCACCCACGTCGATGTGTACGACTCGTCCGAACTCGGAGTGCTGCAACACGGCTTCAACGAGATGGTCGAGGGTCTTGACGAGCGGGAGCGGATGCGTGAACTGTTCGCACGGCACGTCGGCGACACCGTCGCGCAACTCGCCATCGAACACGGCGCGGGGATGCACGGATCGAACTGTCAGGTCGGGGTGCTGTTCGTCGACATCGTCGGATCCACGACGCTGGCCGAGCATCGGGCGCCGGAAGATACCGCGGCGCTCCTCAACTCGTTCTTCTCCGTTGTCGCCGACGTGGTCGACAGACACGGCGGCTTTGTCAACAAATTCGAGGCGACGCGGCGCTCGCGGTGTTCGGCGCCCCCGTCGAACTCGACGACCCGGCCGCCGCGGCACTCGCCGCCGCGCGTGACCTTGCCAGGGGTCTGACCGAAGCGCTCGAGATCCGGTGGGGGATCGGAGTTTCTTACGGAACCGTGTTCGCGGGCAACATCGGTGCTGAACGGCGCTACGAGTACACCGTGATCGGTGACCCGGTCAACGAGTGCGCGCGCCTGTCGGAGGCTGCCCGCAGCGGCCGCTATCCGGTTCTCGCCAGCGGCGAGGCGATAGACGCGTCGGAGGGCGAGAGCGAGCACTGGACGGCGGTTGATCGTCGAGTTGTGCGGGGGCGCAGTGAGATCACCGAGATGTATGCCCCGATCGGACTCGACGGCCAGACGCCGTTGTCGATCGGCGGGCTGATCTCCGGACTGCTCGGTCCCGCGATCCGGATGGCGACGGGCTCGTCCAAACACTCCGACAAGTGACGCTGCGCAAGCTATTTCGGCAGGTGCAGCGGGATGTCGGGAACACCGGGTAGGTCAACTCCGCCATTCTGAAGGTCGTCGAGAAGCTTCAGCAGCGGTGGCAGCAGCACACGGGCCTTCTCGACGGCTTCCCCGGTGTGCGCCTGCGCCGACTCTGCGTACGCGCGCCCGGCGTCGACGCCCGGCATGTCTGACGCGCGCTCCACATAGGGCGTCGGTGTTTCGCCGCGGACCACCCTGACCATGTTCTCGAAGGCGTCAGAACCGGGATCGTTCCAGTACTCGCCGTGCCCACGAACGCCGTGAACCAGCCCGCGGTGTTCCTGGTTCTCACCGCTGTAAAGACCGGTGTCCATCCGCTCGACTCCTCGAGCGGTATCGGGGTCGGCGCCATGCGGATTGACTGGCAACGACTGCGAGGCCTGGATGAGATCGCCCGGCGCAGTCATCGAATAACGTTCGACGTCATGGTTGCTCCACGGTGTGTCGAAGACTCCGGTGCCGGCCGACGATGCGTAGATGACACGGTCGGCCCGTAAGCCGATCTGCTCGGCCGAGCCGACGACGGAACCTCCGTACGAGTGGCCGATGTACGTGGTCTTCGCGTCCGGACAATGAGCCGCGATCTCGGCGTCGAGTGCGTGGCTGAAACCAACGAGTCCCGGTGCCATCTCCCGGGCCAACTGAGGGTCGAGAGCAGAATCATTGATCGACGCCAACACCGCCGGAACGCCTCCGACCGTTGCCCCGGGGATCAGTCCGGCCGCTCCCGCCAGCCCAACTCCCGCGCGTGCACCTGTGAGCGTGTCGGTCGCGATCCTCGGCCAACCTTCGTATCCCATCGTCTGAGGTAGGTCGCCGTTTGCGTAGACGAATACGGGGCCGCCAGTCCGCTTCGACATGTTCCAGGCCGACTTCGTGTTCGTCGCACTGTCGTTCATGTTGGTGCCCGTTCCTGGTACGTACACCGCTGCATTGGGCGAGTGCGGTCCCAATTCTCCGATCATCTCGATGAAGTGCCCGTTCTCGCTGTTGTCGAAAGCGACGAACGAACGCTCGACCAGGTGATCATCGGGGAAGTCGGCGCTTTCGGCGTTGTCGTAGGCGGCAGCGTGACGAGGGTCCGGTGCCTGGCGTAGGAACGCGGCCAGCCTCTTGGCACGCGGACCCTCGCCGCGGCCGGCTTGCCTCTCGTCGGCGAGCGCGTTGCGGATGTTGATCTCATTCGCGTTGATGCGCAACGGGAATGGCACTCCATCGAGTTTGCCCATGGTGATCGGGTCAGCCGCGATGAGTCGACGCAAGTCTGCTGGGCTCATCGCATCGAGCAACGTGCGCATATCGTGAGGTTTCATGCCCTTGAGTCGTTCGATCACGTCGTCCGCATCGGCGGAGGTGTCATCGGGCAGGCGTACGTCGGGTTGTCCTTCGACCATTGCCGCGAGGTCTGCTGCGAGGTCGGCGAGTCGCTTTCCGAAGTCGGTATCGTAAGCGCCAATCATGTTCAGCCCGTTCTGAATTCGGTTTTGAAGAGTTGATGCCCTGTCGTCACCGGCGGCTACGTCGCCCTCTGCCCTCGCCTCATCGCCGGGCTCCGGGGCCGCGGTGACCTCGCCGGTGTCGGCGACGTCGAAACCCTCGGCGATTGCGTCGTCGACCCTGCGCAGCACGTAGTCGCGGGCGTGCGCGATGTCGGCGGCGGCGTCCTTCGCTTCATCGGCGATCTGATTCAGTACATTGCGCACCTCGTCGGCGTGATCGCGTTCCTCGACTATGCGACGGTGCGCCGCGGCGTGGGCGGCGCCGCGCCAGTGGCCCGCGCCATCGAACGCACGGACCGCCGCGTCGATTGCCGCGTCGAGTGTCGACGCCGCGGCCTGCGCTGCCTCGCCGGAGGCCATCATCGAATCGCTGCTCCACACGCGCAGTTGCGAGATGGTCGGAATCATCAGCGCCCCTGCAACTGTTCCATCGATGCTGCGGCTGCGGCGTCGCTCGCCGCGGCCGAACCGTTGAACCTCTGCATGTAGTTGCCGAGCGTCTCCAGCCGGGTGGCGATTGATTCGAGAGTGGGGATCGCGGAGGTGTGTGCGGAATGCAGAGCAGCAACGACGTCGCTTCCCGAACCGGTGGCCGCCGACAGGGCGCTGAGGTCGATTCGGCCAACGGCCCCGCCTTGCGCTCGCCAACTCGCGGCTACTGCGTCAATCTCTTCGGGGCTGATGCCGAAACGCACTTCGCCATAGATCTCGCGTGCCTTCTCCTTCACCGCGGCGGGTGCGAGTTCTAGTGGATTGATCGGCATGCACCAGAAAGGGAAGGTCGGAGTAGGAGCGCACGTACTCGTCGAAGAACTCGGTGGTGTTCGCGACGAAGTAC
>NZ_LZMO01000032.1:0-2411 GCF_001665715.1 Gordonia sp. 852002-10350_SCH5691597 | reverse complement strand
GTGCGCGCGAGCGTCGAGCGTCATCGCGCCGACAGCGTCGTCCCCAACCTCGCCGTCCCGGAGCAACTGCAGGGACTCGACCCGACGCTCCCGCACGTCCATCCGTCCATGGCAGACGCCGTCGACGACGCCGAGCGGTTCCTGCTCAAGCTGTATCGGAACGCCTGACCACGGTGCGTCCTCCCGGTGCCGTGGCTCGCCGGGGGTCGGGGGTCGCCTCAGCCGTTGCGCGCGACCGATAAGCTGCCCGGTGTGCGTCTGGTGATCGCGGAATGCCGAGTGGACTACGTCGGCCGACTGACGGCTCATCTCCCCATGGCCAAACGGTTGCTGCTCATCAAGTCCGACGGCTCGGTGAGCGTGCATGCCGACGACCGCGCCTACAAACCGCTGAATTGGATGAGTCCGCCCTGCTGGTTGACCGAGGCGCAGGTCCCCGACGAGGTCGCAGCGCTGCATGAGTCTGTCGAGGCGTACTGGGTGGTGACCAACAAGGCCGGCGAGGAGCTGCGCATCACGCTCGCGTCGATAGAGCACGACTCGTCGCATGAACTGGGCATCGATCCCGGCCTGGTCAAGGACGGCGTCGAGGCGCATCTGCAGGAGTTGCTCGCCGAGCACGTCGAGACGCTCGGACCCGGTCACACGCTGATCAGGCGCGAGTACATGACGGCAATCGGGCCCGTCGACATTCTGTGCAGGGATGCGCAGGGTGCGACCGTCGCCGTCGAGATCAAACGTCGCGGCGAGATCGACGGCGTCGAACAACTGACCCGTTACCTCGAACTCCTCAACCGTGATCCGTTGCTCGCACCGGTCAGTGGCGTCTTCGCGGCCCAGCAGATCAAACCCCAGGCGCGCACGCTGGCGACCGACCGCGGAATCCGTTGCGTCGTCCTGGATTACGACGCTCTACGAGGTGCGGAGAGTACCGAGTTCCGGTTGTTCTGAAGGCGCGGAGGCGTCAGTCGCCCGTGCTGAAGCGGGCGCGCTCGGACAGTATCCGGTTGAGCAGTTCGGAATCGTCGGCATCCGACAACGACGTGTAGTCGATGTCTTCGGCCGGACGCAGCGTGTCGGGGAACGTGCCGAACTCGCGCTGGATCTCGTTGAGCTTCTTGCGGATCTCCTCGAACTCCTCGAGGACCTGCGTGCGTGCGTCGTCGGCCTTCGCCGAGAGCTTGCGGGAGCCCGACAGTCGCTCGATGGCGATGTCGCGCGCGGTGTCGCGGATCTGCTTGGCCTCGGCCAATGCTTGTCGACGCTCCTCGGCGAGGGTCATGTCGTGGTGGCGGCGTTCCTCGGTGCGCGTCTGCTTGCTTTGGCGTGCCAGTTCGTCGGCGTCCGCATGGGCCTTGGCGACCAGTTGGGAGGCCTGGGTACGTGCCGCGTTCATCGTCGCGGTGTGCTCGGCTTCCATCGCTGCTGCGCGTTCGCTGCACAACCGGTCCGACTCCGCCGCGTCGGCCTTGGCCTTGGCGTGGATCGACTCGGCGTCGGTGCGTAGGTCGGATGCGTGCTGTTCCGCCTCGGCGACGATGCCGGCCGCCTTGTTCTCGGCGTCAGCCACGATCGATTCAGCCCTGGACTGTGCCTCGGACAGGATGCGGTCGGCGTCTTCACGTGAGTTCTTGACGAGTTCCGCTGCTTCCTGACGCGCCACCGACACCGTCTCGGCGGCCTCGGCGCCTGCTTCTGCGCGCATCTCCGACGCCTCGTCGGACGCGAGCTGCAGCATGCGACTCAATCGTTCGCTCATGCCCTGGGCCGTCGTGGGCGGCACAGACAGGGTGTCGACCTCGCGGCGGAGTTCCTCGATCGTCGCGCGGGCCTCGTGCAGATGCGCGGCGAGTTCTTGCGCGTTGGCGGTCGCGGCGTCGCGGTCGGCGGCGAGGACTCGCAGGTCGGCGTCGATGCGTCGGAAACGCTCGGCGACCTGCTCGCGATCGTATCCGCGCATGACGACGGCGAACGGGAGTTGCTGCCTCGGAGCCTGGCTCGACATGGTTCGACAGTCTAGTCGGCCGTGCTGTGGCGGTGCTGTGTCTGGCATGAGCGCGTGTGCGCCTCGGCAATTGATTGCCGTGGACGCGGAAGTGCGCGGGTCAGTGCGTCGAAGAGCTGTGGTCGGCCGCGGGTTCGACGAGCTCGAGCAGCACGCCGCCCGCATCCTTCGGGTGAACAAAGTTGATTCGCGAGTCGGCCGTGCCGCGTCGCGCCTCCGGATACAGAACGCGGACCCCTGCGGACGTCAGGCGCGACACCACCTCGTCGACATCTGTGACCCGTACGGCGAGCTGCTGCAAGCCTGGTCCATTGCGATCGAGGAACTTGGCGATCGTCGACGACTCGGACGCCGGTGCGAGCAGTTGGATGACCGCGCCGGTACCTGCGTCCGCGGGGCCGACCAT
>NZ_LZMO01000031.1:0-20592 GCF_001665715.1 Gordonia sp. 852002-10350_SCH5691597 | reverse complement strand
GGTCATCGAACTCTGGGTACGGACGGGCTGTAGGTCCTAAGGGAACTTGATCAGTTCGATATTGACCGTTACCAGTAAGCCCCTGCATATTGTATCAGATGCAACACGTGGCCTGAGATCCGTCATTTGGATGTCAGTTGGCGACCTGGGGATTCGTCACTCGTGTCAGTAGCGCTCGTCACCGGAGTCATCTACCCGTGCGTATCTCGAGCGCGCACCGCCACCCTGACTCTCGATCTGTAGATCAGCGGATGCCTTCGGCCGCCAGGCCCTCGCGCTGCTGGGTGGCGTCGATGCTGAATGCGCCGCCGTGGATCAGCTCACCGAGGCCACTACCGAGGCATTCCAGCAGTACCCCGACTACGCGGTGATCACCAGTTTTCCTGGCCTGGCTGACCTCTCCGGCGCTCGGGTGCTCGGCGAGATCGGCGACGACCGCGAGCGGTTCACCGACGCCCGTTCGCTGAAGGACCTACGCCGGTTCTGTGCTGATCACGCGGGCCTCCGGGCGCAGCATCTCGATTACCCGCCGCGTGGTGAAGAACAACCGACTCAACGCTGCAGGATTCCTTTGGGCGTTCGCCGCGATGGCGAAAGCCGGCGCACCCCAAGACCATTAACGCCGAGGACGCGACCGCGGCGATCGGCACGCCGCTGCGCTTCGGCACCTCTTCGACCGCTTGCTCGGGCAGCTCCACTACTGCTTGCAAACCGGTCAGCACTACGACCCGATCAAGGCGTTCGGGCCCGCTCAGGACGCGTCCTTCGAGATCGCGGCTTGACCTCTTGGTGTGATCGGAGGTCTTCTTCGGCGCGTTCAAGACCGATATCGACGCCGAACTCGCCCAGCTCGGCCCGACCGGGTACCGGCCCTTGTGGGTGCGCGACACCCTGTTCTGAGTCAGCAGCACGGCGCCTCGCCGGCCGGGTCGATGAGCGCCTCGGCCAGTGGGCGTGCGAGCTGGGTGTAGGCGTCGGCGACCGGTAGCACGGTCATCCCAGGATGCTCGGATCGCCACTGCTCGGCGGCGTCGGGAGTGGCCAGGAACATCTGCGGATTGCAGCAGGTGGCGCGGACCTGCCCGCCCCGGATCCCGGCGGGGTCGACGAAGGCCACCATCGCGGCGGCCGGTTGCAGGTCGGTGACTCCCGTGACTGGATCGACGGTCAATCGCACGGCGCTGACGGTAACCGGGCACTCGGATTCGACGTGTGCGCTCGCCCCGATCACGGCGGGGAAGACGAGCGTGTCGGGCGCACACCAGGTGTAGAGCTGATGGCCTGCGACGGTGAATCGGTGCGGGGTCGGATTCAGGGTCAATCCCCACCCGAGGACCCGGCCCTGCTCGTCGTATTCGATGTCGGCGCCGATCGGTGTCTCTTCGAGATCTCCGGCGTCGACACCGGCTGCGGCCGCCAACTCCGTGACGGTGACCGGCGCTCCGTGGGCCAGCAGCCGCAGCGCGGCCCGCAGCAGCGCCCGGTCACGGTCGGCTGGTGCGATCGTGGCGAAAACGTCGGCGGGAATGGAGTCGGTGCTCATGAGAGTCAGCCTTTCCGAGAATGCGTCGGGTGCGATGTCGATGACGGTAGGGTCTGCCCCCGGGGGCAGAGTCAAGCCCGCGTCGGGCATCGGCACGGACCTCGGTCCAGCACACATCGTCGGCGGCCCACCGCGCACGGTGGATGCTGGTGAAGTCGTCGATGCGGTCGAGGATCTGCTGGGCGTCGCTGATCCGGCGGTGCAGCCGCTGTCGCGACCGCTCCAGTAGCTCGGCCAGACGCGCGCCGACCGCTCCGTCTCCACTATCGACGGCGTCATCGGTGAGCTGGCAGATCTCGGCGATGGTGAGCCCAAGCCCGCGCAGCTCGCCGATGAACCGCACACACCACAGTGCGTCATCGGTGTACAGGCGGTAGCCGGCCGCGCTGCGCCCCAGGGTGTGGATGAGCCCGAGGTCGGTGTATTCACGCAACGCCTTCACCCTCACCCCGGTCCGCGCCGACAACACGCCGATCGTCATGTGCCCGTTCATCTCGGCCTTTCCTGGAGGAGATCGTCAGCCTGCGCAGCAGGACAGTTTCGTCACGTCGGTGGTGAAGGTCTGGGCGGTCAGTTTCAACGCTTCGGCCATGGTCAGATACGGCGCCCAGCTGTGGGCGAGCCGGTCGACGGTCATACCCGCGGTCATCGCGTATCCGGCGGCGGTGATCAGGTCTCCGGCACCCTCGGCCAGCGCGTGCACGCCCAAGATCCGGCCGGTATCGGCGTCGGCGACGATCTTGGCCAGGCCACGGGTATCGCGATTGACCAGCGCCCGCGCCACACTCGACAACGCCAGCGTCCGGCACCGGCACCGGTATCCGGCCGTCACCGCCTCGGCCTCGGTGAGCCCCACGGCGGCGATGGCGGGGCTGGTGAACGTCAGCCGCGGCACTGTGGCGTAGTCCAGGACCCGATCCGCGTCGGCGAACGCGTTGTCGGCCACCAGCGTTCCCTGCGCGGCGGCCACATACACGAACTGCGGGCCCCCGGCCACGTCCCCGGCCGCCCAGATCCGGGCATTGTCGGTGCGCTGACGGTCATCGACGATCACCGCGCCGCGCCCGTCGACACCGACCCCGACCGCCTCCAGGCCCAGCCCCGCGGTGTTCGGGCGGCGACCGGTCGCGACCAACACGTGTTCGGCCCGCAGCTCGCTGACCCCGGCCCGAGTGCGCACGCTCACCAGCTTGTGGCCGCCACCGGCCAGGACCTTCTCGACGGTGGCCGCGGTCAACACGGCGATATGCTCATCGGCGAAGACAGCCTCGATCGCGGCCGAGATTTCCGGTTCCTCGCCCGGCGCCAGCCGCCCCAGGGCCTCGATCACCGTCACCCGGGTGCCGAGGCGGGCGAACAACTGGGCTTGTTCGAGCCCGACAGTGTTGCCGCCGATCACGATCAGCGACTCCGGGAGCCGCTTCAGGTCCATGGCGGTGGTCGAGGTCAGATACCCGGCCTCGACCAGACCGTCGATCGGCGGGATCCACGGCGTCGCACCGGTCGCGATCAGGTAATGGCCAGCCTCGATCACCCGGGTCCCGCCGTCGTTCGCTCCGACCCGCAACCCCGGCGCCGCACTCGTGCCGTCGAACACTGCCGTGCCGGAGACGATCTCCCACCCGTACTCGCCCGCCAGCTCGATGTACTTGTTTGCCCGCAGCTGCGCGACCAGCGCGTCCTTACCGGCGATCAGGCCCGGAAAATCCAGCGGCACCGCAGCGGCACCCAGGCCGGGAAACCGGTCGGCGGCGGCTGCGGCGTGGCGGGCCTCCGCGGCGGCCAGCAACGTCTTCGACGGCACACACCCGACGTTCACGCAGGTGCCACCGACGGTGTCGCGCTCGATCATCACCACGGACCTGCCGTGGCCGACCGCGGCGATAGCGGCGGCGAACGCCGCCGAACCGGACCCGACGATCGCCAGATCCGGACGGGATTGTGTCGTGGCCACGCCTGCCTCCTGAGGGGTTGAGCAACCGCGTCGCCAGCCAACGGCTGCTATTCGCATTGACGAATACCTACAGGGCTCATACTATGCGCTTAAGCGAATAGTTCAAGTGGTGTGGAGGTGCCCCATGTCCCGGTCCACGACCGCCGTGCCCGGCGACGAGCTGGCGTGCACACATCTGGATACGACGGCGAAGTTCTTTCGCGCCCTGTCGGATCCGACCCGGTTGAAGCTGCTGGAATACATCCTCGCCGGCGAACGCACCTCGGCCGACTGCGTCGCCCACGCCGGCATCTCCCAGCCGCGGGTGTCGGTGCACCTGTCGTGTCTGGCCGATTGCGGATACATCGTCGCGCGCCGCGACGGCAAGAAGCTGCGGTACACGGTCGGAGACCCGCGCGTGGCCGAACTGGTGCTGCTCGCCCGGTTGCTCGCGGCCGACAACGCCGCCGCCCTGACGTGCTGCACCCGCATCGACCAGGTACCGGACGGTGACCGGACATGAACGCCCTCGACAGCCCTCACGTCTCGGCAGCCGCTCACCGTCGGCGGGTTCACCGCGGCTGGGACTGGGTGTCAAGCTCGCCGAGGTCGATGCCGAGCTCGCCGAACTCACCGCGGTCCGGCGACACCCTGGCCGCCGCGCTGGCGGCCGGACGCGAAGACCTGCTCGAGCGCAGCGAATCCCCCTGCTGCCCTGTCCCATCGACACCGAACCCAGCGCCAGGCAGCGGTGGCTCGGCGAGCTGCGGGGGAGGCCGTTGTGGCTGCTGCGACCTAGACACGCCGCTGGCGGGCTTGCATCGGGACCGCGGCACTGCTGCCTGGGCTGTTGCGCGGTGGTGCCCCGCTGCTGATCGCGGCCGTAGCACTGAGCAGCGGCACGCTGCTGGTGAGCCTGTCATGGCTCCAACCGCTCGGATTCGCCCATCGGACTCGGGCTCCTCGGACTGATCTGGTCCCGCCAATGACTCGCGCCCGCGGCTGCGATGAGGGCTGCGCAGCCACACCTTCCGGCGACGCGGGCACTCCGGCCCGCACCACCGCCGCGACCTGGCTCAGGCCGTCACCGAGTTTGGCGCCTGCGAGGCCACCACGGTGATCAGCACCGTAGCCATCAACGGCGCCATCGCCGGTGCTCACCGCGCGCCGAGACCCGCTGCCCGGTCCCGGCGCGCGGTACACCTGGGGTGAGCCACGCCAGCGTCAGTGGGATGACGATCAACACGAGGAACGCTTCCAGGAACGGTCCGGCCTCCACGAACTCGGCCAGATCCGACGTAGAGCCGCAGCTGGTGGCAGGGACACCGCTCCGCCGCGCCAGCTGGGTAATACGCATCATCACCACCCCGCGACCCTGAACCTTCGACTCGACTCGAAGGTCAGACCGGCCGTGACGGTTGCCCCCGAGGGCGGTGTGGCCCCGGCGGCCGGTCCCGTGTCCGCGACGAATCAACCTGGTCTGATCGCCGCGCTACTCAGCGGCGGCCCGTGGTGCGCGAGTGTTGGGTGGGCGAAACCTGAGGGCGGGCAGCCACCAGTTCCAGCCGCCGAGCAGGCGCATGAGGGCGGGGACGAGGACGAGGCGGATGAGGACGGCGTCGATGGCGACGGCGACGGCAAGGGCGAGTCCGAGTTGTTTGAGTTCGAGGATGTCGGCGGTGAGGAAGCTTGCGAAGATGGCGATCATGATCGCGGCGGCCGCGGTGATGGGGCGTGCGGTGTGGGTGAGCCCGGCCGCGACGGCGCGCTGGTTGTCGCCGCTGGCGTCCCAGTATTCGCGGATGCGACGAATCAGGAACACCTCGTAGTCCATCGAGAGCCCGAACAGTAGCGCGAACACCACGGTGGGTAGGTAGACCTGCACGAATCCGGGGCTGGTGAAGTCGAGGACGTTCTCGCCCAGACCCCACTGGAACACCGCGACGGTGATACCGAGGGCGGCGCCGGTGGCGAGCAGGTTCATCGCGATGGCCTTGAGGGGTAAGGCGATACTGCGGAAAGCGGCGATGAGGAAGACCAGCGAGGCGGTCAGCACCAGGGCTACGACCAGCGGAAGTTTGGTGGTCATTTCGTCGGAGAGATCGACGAATTCGGCGGTGCTGCCGCCGATGCGGATCTCGGCTCCGGCTGCGCCGGCGGCTGTGTTGCGCAGGTCGCGGACGAGGTCGGTGGCGGCCATCGAGTCGAAGGTGACCGAGGGGATCGCCATCGCGAGCATTCGACCGTCATTGAGCTGGGCGGGCAGGACGGTGTCGATGCGGGCGTCGCCGTCGATCTCGGTCAGGAATCGGTTGACCCGTGCTTCGGCGTCTGCGGTGAGTGGGGTGTCGCTGGGGCCGGTGGCGATGATCTCGACCGGGGAGAGTGCTCCGGGCGGGAAGTTGGTGTTCAATGCGGTGCTGGCGCGTCCGGTCGGGGTGTCGTCGAGGGCGGTGGTGCCCATGTCGAGGCCGTAGCGGATCCCGAATACCGGCAGCGCGGCGAGGACCAGCACCGCTGCGGCCGCGGTGCCGAAGAGGACGGGTCGGCGCATGACGAGATACGCCCAGCGCGCCCAGCGGCCACCGAGAACGCCGGGAGCGTCGGTGGCGCTGTCGGCAGGGCGCCAGCGGGCCGGGAGACTACCGCGGTTGACAGCCGGGCCCAAGGCGGCGAGCAGGGCGGGTAGCAGGGTGACGGCGACGGTGAGCATACTGGTGACGGCGGTGGCGACGCCGATGGCGATGCCACGGAAGATCGGTGCCTGGATGATGATCAACGCGCACAGCGAGATCATCACCACCAAGCCCGAGACCAGAATCGTTTTGCCTGCTGTGGCGAGGGAGCGACCGACGGCGCCGCTGATCGCGGCATGGTCTGGCCCGGTGTGGTGGGTGAGTTCTTCGCGGAAGCGGCTGACGATGAACATCGCGTAGTCGATACCGACGCCGAGGCCCACCATGGTGGCCATGGCCACGGTCAGCGAATCGAACGCGGTCACAGCAGTGAGGGTGAACAACACTCCGACCGCGGTCAGCATCCCGGCGATGGCCACTGCGATCGGGACCGCCGCTGCGGCCAGGGCGCCGAGGGCGAGGACGAGCAGGACCAGCGCGACCGGGATGCCGATTGCCTCGGCGCGGGCCAGGTCGGCGTTCTGCAGTTCGGTGGCCGCGTTCTGTACCGCCGAGTACCCGGTGACCCCTACGTCGATGGAATCGTCGCCGGTGGTGGCGATGGCGTCTTGCAGGTCGCGCGCGACTTTCGCGCGTTCGGCCATGTCGCCGTCCATGCCGGCGAGCGCGATCGCGACGTGACCGTCGGCCGAGATCTGGGATCCGGGCAGCCCGTCGTAGGGGCCGACGACGTCGACCACGCCCTCGACCGCGGTGGCGGCGGTGATCGTGCGAGCCACCGCTGCACGGAACTCGGCGTCGGTGGCGGTGACCGCGCCAGACTGCAGCACGATGACCGCCTGTTCCGTACCGAACTGCGGGAAGTGCCGGGCAACCAGGCGATCCACCTCGGTGGACTCCGAGCCCTCGACACCGAAATCCATCGCACCGAGCCGGTTCTCGAGCAGCGGGTAGGCCACCGCGCACACCACCAGCAGCAGTCCCCAGACCGCCAGGACCGCACGTCTGCGCCGGGCCATCAGAACGCCCCACCGATATAGCACTCCGGGCGAGCCCGGCGGCGATGGTTGCTGAGGCGAGTTCTCGACGACGGCGGACTTCTGCTGGTTCACGCGTTCTCCCTCCGTAGCGACCACGAATTGATCGCCATATCACGATGTAATCGTTGAAACGAGATTAATCACACTCTCACTCGATATCAATAGCTTTCGCCGCTATCATCGCTTTATGGCGATTAATGATGGCGGGGGTTGCCTCGTCGAGACGCAGGGGTTGGATCCGGCGGTGGCCCTGTTCCACAGCCTCTCCGATGCGACACGGTTGGCGATCGTGCACCGGCTGGCGTGCGGGGAAGCGCGGGTCTTGGACCTGATGGCCGGGCTCGGACTGGCTCAGTCAACGGTATCGGCGCACGTAGCGTGCCTGCGCGACTGCGGGCTGGTCGTGGGCCGCCCGCAAGGGCGGCAGGTGTTCTACAGCCTGGCCCGCCCGGAGTTGATGGACCTACTCGCCTCGGCAGAGACCTTGCTCGCGGCGACAGGCAATGCGGTGGCGTTGTGCCCGAACTACGGCACCGACTCCACCACCGAGACGGAGAGCGCGGAGGTACGAGCATGAGCGACGCATGCGGCTGCGGCCACGACGAACCCGCCGGTGACGGCGAGGCCGAGGAACGCGAACCCGAAAAGCTCTGGGAAGTCAGTGAACTGCGCGCCGCCGCGGTCGCCGGAGTGCTGCTGGTCGCGGCACTGATCGTCGGCTGGACCGGCGGCCCACGCGCCGTCGAGTTGGGGTTGGAGATCGCCGCACTGCTCGTCGGTGCATACACCTTCGTCCCCTCCACGCTCAAACGGCTGGCCAAGGGCAAGATCGGTGTCGGCACGCTGATGACGATCGCCGCGATCGGCGCGGTGATCCTCGGCGAGGTCGGCGAAGCCGCCATGCTGGCGTTCCTGTTCTCCATCAGCGAGGGCCTCGAGGAGTACGCGGTCGCGCGCACCCGCCGCGGGCTGCGCGCCCTGTTGAACCTGGTACCGGACCGGGCCACCGTGCTACGCGACGGCACCGAAACCGTCATCGCCCCTGCCGAGCTGCGCGTCGGGGATCGGATGCTGGTGCGCCCCGGTGAGCGGGTCGCGACCGACGGGGTGATCGTCGACGGGCGTAGCGCGCTGGATGTTTCGGCGATCACCGGCGAATCGGTACCGGTGGAAGCCGGGCCGGGCGCGGAGGTGTTCGCCGGGGCGATCAACGGCACCGGTGTGCTGACCGTCGAGGTCACCACGACCGCCGAGGACAACTCCCTGGCACGGATCGTGCGGATCGTGGAGGCCGAGCAGGCCCGCAAGGGCGACGCTCAACGCTTGGCCGACAAGATCGCCAAACCGCTGGTGCCCGGCATCATGATCGCCGCCACAGCCATCGCGGTGATTGGCGCGCTCTTCGGGGATCCGGTCACCTGGATCGAACGTGCGCTGGTGGTGCTGGTCGCCGCCTCACCGTGCGCGCTGGCGATCTCGGTGCCGGTGACCGTGGTCGCCGCGATCGGTGCGGCGAGCAAGCTGGGTGTGCTGGTCAAGGGCGGTGCCGCACTCGAGGCGATGGGCCGGGTGCGCGAGGTCGCGCTGGACAAGACCGGCACGCTGACGGCGAACAAGCCTGCCGTCGTCGAGATCGCCGCCACCGGCGGTGTGCACGGGGACCGGGTGCTGGCGGTCGCGGCCGCGCTGGAATCGCGCAGTGAACATCCCCTCGCCCGCGCCATCCTCGCCGCCGTCGACACCGTCACTCCCGCCACCGACGTCGAGGCGGTCACCGGTGCCGGGTTGACCGGCCGCGTCGACGGACGCCGGGCGCGGCTGGGCCGTCCGGGCTGGATCGAACCGGGTGTTCTGGCCGCCGATGTGGAACGGATGCAGCACGCGGGGGCGACCGCGGTGCTGATCGAGCTCGACGGCCAGGTGATCGGTGCGATCGCTGTGCGCGACGAACTGCGGCCCGAGGCACACGAGGTCATCGACCGATTGCACGCGCTGGGAATCCGGGTCTCGATGCTCACCGGTGACAACGCCCGCACCGCCGCCGCTCTGGCCGCTGAGGCGGGGATCGAGGACGTGCACGCGGATCTGCGCCCGGAGGACAAGGCCCACATCGTGGGCGAACTGCGCAGCGACCGGTTCACCGCGATGGTCGGCGACGGCGTCAACGACGCCCCCGCACTGGCAACCGCCGACCTCGGTGTGGCGATGGGCGCGATGGGCACCGATGTCGCTATCGAAACCGCGGATGTGGCGTTGATGGGTGAGGACCTGCGGCACCTGCCGCGGGCTCTCGAGCACGCTCGTCGGGCTCGCCGGATCATGTTGCAAAACGTCGGTTTGTCGTTGGGGTTGATCACGATCTTGATCCCGCTCGCGCTGTTCGGGATTCTCGGGTTGGCGGCGGTGGTGCTGGTGCACGAACTCGCCGAGATCGTCGTCATCGCCAACGGTGTCCGCGCCGGACGCACCAAACCCCTGGCCTCGCTGACCGATTCGGCGGCAAAGCCCGCACCGGTACTGGCCGGAGCGCCCGCGTGACCGCCACCGCGTCGTCTGCTCCCACCGTGTCGCGGTGGGGGCGGCGACTGCGGTGGGTCGCTGCCGCGGCCGCGCTGGCCGGTATCGACCTCACGCTCAAAGCGTGGGCGCAGACCACGCTGGCCGGGGCCCCGATCGAGGCGGGTCCGGTGGACCTTAAGTTGGCGTTCAACCCGGGAGCGGCGTTCTCGATCGCCGCCGACGCACCGAGCTGGGTGATGCTCACGCTCACCACGGTGATCACCACCGCGGTCGCGGTCGGCGGATGGGTGGTCGCGCCGCGCGCGAACCTGCTCACCCGCGTCGCGCTCGCCGCGATCCTGGGCGGTGCCGCCGCCAACGTCATCGACCGGGCCCCCGACGGTGTGGTCACCGACTACCTGCACACCGGCTGGTGGCCCACCTTCAACCTCGCCGACACCTTCATCGTGCTCGGCGCGACCGCCCTCATCATCGCCACTCTGATCGGAAACTCCGATGAGCGAGAACCACTCTCACCCGAACACCACGCCGACGACCGGGACTGAGCCGGGCCCGTCACGTCGGTGGGCAGGGCTGGCGGCGCTGGTCGTCGCCCTGCTCACCGTCGGGCTGGACCTGATGGTTCTCAACGTCGCCCTGCCCACCCTGGCCCAAGACCTCGGCGCGAGCACCACCCAGTTGCAGTGGATCGTCAACGCCTACACCCTGGTCTTCGCCGCGCTCATGCTGCCCGCCGGCGGCTTCGGTGACCGCTACGGTCGCAAACGGCTGCTGCTGATAGGTTTGGTCGCCTTCGTCGCCGCCTCGGCCTGGGCCGCTTTCAGCGGGTCCACCGGCTCGCTGATCGCCGCCCGCGCGGTCATGGGCATCGGGGCCGCGATCATCGTGCCGCTGTCGCTGGGGATCCTGCCGACCCTGTTCGGCCCCGACCAGCGTCGCCGCGCGATCGCGGTGTGGGTCGGTGCACTGGGTGTCGGGTTGCCGCTGGGGCCGATCGTCGGTGGCTGGCTGCTGCAGCATTTCTGGTGGGGCTCGGTGTTTCTGATCAACGTCCCGGTCGGTGTCGCCGCCCTGGTTGCCTGTGTGGTGCTGTTGCCCGAATCGGTCGACCCGCATGCACCGGCGTTGGACTGGCTCGGGATCCTCACCGCCGTGCCCGGTACGGCGGCGCTGGTATTCGGCATCATCCAGGCTCCCGCGTACGGGTGGACCGATCCCGTCGTGCTCGCGGCTCTGGCGGCCGGTGTGTGGCTGATCGCGGGATTTCTGGTGTGGGAAAGCCGTGCCCGCGACCCATTGGTCGATCTGGCACTGTTCACCAATCCGGCCTTCACCTGGCCCACCCTGGCCGCAACCGCGGGCACCTTCACCCTGGTCGGCGTGCTGTTCGTGCTGCCGCAATACCTGCAGATACTGCGCTACCACGACGCCTTCGGCACCGGCCTGCGCTTGGTGCCTCTGGTGCTGGCGATCATCGTCGCCGCAGCCGCTGTGGACAAGATCGTGACCCGACTCGGCGCCAAAATCCCGATCGCCACCGGCATGGTGATCGCCGCGGCCGGATTCGTGCTCGCATCCCGCATCACCGTCGACTCCGGCTACGGCTTCGTCGCGGTGTGCCTGGCGACCGTGGGCCTGGGAGCCGGGCTGGCGTTGGCGCCGGCTGTCGACGCGGTCATGGCGAGCCTGCCCGAGCATCGCAGCGCCGCAGGAGCTGGGTTGCTGATGGCCATTCGACAGGTCGGTGCCGCGTTCAGCGTCGCGATCCTGGGCACCCTGCTCACCGTCGTTTACACCCGCGACCTCGACCCCCACCTGAGCGGCCTGCCCGAACCAGTGGTCAGCGCGGCGCGTGACAACATCGCCGGAGCGCAACTTGCCGCGACCCAGATTCCCGGCCCAGCGGGCGCCGATCTGGCCGCGTCCAGCGCCCACGCCTACAGCCACGCCATGTCCGCAGTGTTCCTTGCCAGCGCCGCCATCAGCGCACTACTGGCCGCGGCCATCGCCGCCAAACTCCCCAACCACACTCCTGCGCCCGCGCCGACATCACCGGCGCGTGATCGAAACTGAAATAGCCACTCCCATGACAGCGGCTACGGCACGCGACACAACTGCGTGTCAGCCGAGCAGCAGTGCACTCCCAGAGAAAGGGCATCCGCCGGAATGGTTACCTCGATCCTGCAGGCCATCGGACTCTTCCTGGTGACCAACATCGACGACATCATCGTGCTTTCGCTGTTCTTCGCCCGCGGCGCGGGAACCCGCGGAACAACGGCCGCCATCGCGACCGGACAATATCTCGGTTTCGGAGCGATCCTCGCCGCGTCGGTCCTCGTAGCGCTGGGAGTCACGGCGCTGCTGCCCGAAGAAGCCATCGCCTACTTCGGGCTCATTCCTCTGCTGCTCGGTCTGCTCGCCGCCTGGAGAGCATGGCGCAACAACGGCGACGACGATGAACGGTTCGAGGGCAAGAAGGTCGCGGTCTGGACGGTGGCGGCGGTGACCTTCGCCAACGGCGGCGACAACATCGGCGTCTACGTCCCGGTCTTCGCGACCGTGGGTACAGCGGCGATCGTCGCCTACTCGGTCGTGTTCCTGCTCTTGGTCGCCGTGCTGGTGTTCACCGCGAAGTTCCTCACCACCCGCAAGGCCATCGCCGAGATCTTGGAACGGTGGGAACACATCCTGTTCCCGCTCGTGCTGATCGTTCTCGGAATCGTCATCCTCGTCAGCGGCGGCGCATTCGGCCTCTGACCGTCGTCCCGGTCTGCACGGCCCAGATCACGGAGGACAGCGGCGATCGGCTCCAAAGAATGAAGTGCTATTCGAGGCCGTAACCGGTAGACAGCCGTCCTTCGGTTGGTCCATGGTTGTGCTCAGGGGCGCTGCACCGTTGTGGCACTACTACCACTGTGGCACTACTACCATCGACGTAGTTCAAGGCCTCCGGCAACGTGGGGCTTCTACCGCGCCTAGCGGCGGCCGAACGATGATCGTCGTCGGCCGTCGGCCGAGATTGTCGGCTGGTTGTTGCGGTGCGATTGCGCCAGCCGGTCCAGTTCCGCGGTGTCGACCTGGACCGATCCGGTGCAGTGGGCGCGGGTGCCCTCAGCGTCCCTCGAGGACCTCGCCCGGCATCGCGTGTTCGCCCCCGACAGCGACGTCGATGCCGACGATCGGCCTGAGGTCGCGGAGGCCGCACGCGCGGTGTGGCAGCGTGACCATCTCGACCCTCTCGATGTCGAGGCCGAGATCCGCGCCGCCGCGGATGCCCGCAGGGAGGCTGACGCGCGACTCGACGTCGCGGTGGCTAGGGCTCGCCGTTTGGGCCGGTCATGGGCTGACATCGGGGCAGCGGCCGGGATGACACGGCAGTCGGCGAACGAGCGCTGGAGGGACAGGGTGTGACAAGCCTTCACGGCGTCGGGCGCGGGTGGCGTGTAGCCACGTAGTGAGGCTACAATCGGAGCCGTAGCCAGCCCATTGCGGTGGGTTTGGAAGTGAGCCACAGGATTACTCGCCGGACGACGAGGCCTGTGGCTCGCGGTCTTTTAGGGGCCGATGGTGTGTATTTCGACTCCGGCGCCGAGTATGTCGAGGTAGTCCCCGCGGCCGCAGCGATGTTGCACGACGGCGCCGCACACGATATCGGCAACCCACAGGGCCGGTTCGTTACGACCGACAGCATGATCGATCCGCAGTGTCGAGGCCACGGCGCGTTGCGCGCGGAGCTTTTGCAGCATGTCCATATCGCTGGCGTCCTGTTGACCGCGTGATTCGAGAGTGATCGTGGAGCACGGCATATCAGCGAGATGTGGGAGTAGGAACTCCATACACTTTCGTCGGTGTCGCCGATCCGAGGAGTCCTTGTCAACGTGCACAACAACGAACCCGGTCAGAGGGAGCTGCGCGACCGCAGTGACGAGCTCAGTTCGGCGTTGTTCGCTGCTGCCGTGCCAGTGCACTTTAGGCTCGGCTAGGCGTAGAGCTTCCATCCTGTGACGGAGGGCGTCTACGTCTTCTTCATCGCACAGGGCGGCCGACATCAAGTACGCGCCGGGGTCCATGTCCGGCCGCGACCCGCTTTCGTCGGCCCAGGCTGTCAGCATGGGGAACAACCTTATGCGAGGGGTCCGACGCGGCCTGAAAACGTCGAGACGGCTACCGGACGTGACGACGCCACTTCTGCGGCAACCGACCGTCGAGGGAGGGCGGCAGAGCGCACCGGAGACGGGTTTACGACTTACGCGAGCCGGTCGACCCGTCCTCCGGTCTGGTCGGCGTGCGCCTGGGCCTGGGCCTGGGCCTCGTCGAGCTCATCAGCGGTGTAGTACGGAGCTCCCGGCGGGTTGGCCGGGTGGCCGCCCGCACGATGAGGGCCAGGTCGCCAGCTCGACGCGGCCGCGTTGCCGAGGTTCCCACCGCAACACGATCCCGCCGCCTCTACATCAGCTACGGATCGGCGACCGGCTCCTCGCACTGATAGCGAGTCGCGAAGCGCACCGCCGGACGCCTACATGCCCAATCCGCCGGGTTACCAACGCCGGATCGACAGAAATCTGAGATCACCTCAATGGTCTTGTCGCGAAACAAGCGACTACGCGTATCTGCAAAATCGAGGTGTGGCATCTCGCATCAGCGTCGCATAAGTGTCGCACTTAGCATCGCACTAAGTATCGCATTCCCTATGAGATGGAACGGCACCGCAATCGGCAGGCTTCCGATCCGGATTCGATAGGTTCCCGTTTCGTGGCAAGCTGACGCTCATGGACAAGCAAATTCCGGCGTCTGGATCTGGCACGGTCCCCTCGCCTCCCCCACCCGCACCGAGCCCAGGTGCGACGCGGGAGAAGTTGCTCTCTTGGTCGCCGCGCAGGTACTCAGTCAACCGGTTTGTCCTCGTCCAACAGCCTGATGAGACGAAGCCGCGGCCGAGCACGGTGGGCGTGCTGACGAAGGGTCGGCATCACCGCGCGCTGGTCCTCTATCTGCTGCTGCTGACGTGGTGGCCGTGGCTCTCCTTGCGACACACTCCGCTGGCGGCCGAGGTGTGGGTTCGCGCACTGACCGCGGAGGGGCCGGGGACAGCGAACGCGCTCACCTGGTCGCCGTCTACGTTGTCGCGAACGTGGGGCGAGCTCGAGGAACTGGGACTGGTCGAACGTAAAAGGGAAGGGCGACTGACCCGCATCGTCCCGCGTCGCGAGGACGGGAAGGACGACTACGTTGCACCGGCTGGTCAGAAGAAGGATTGGTACAACGCCTACTTCACCCTCCCTCATGAGTTCTGGACAGAGCAGCACTTCGCGACGCTGAGTCCTGCCGCCCTCGCGGTGCTGCTGATCGTCTTGAAGGAGACAACGAAGAAGCCTGACGTCGAGCTCCTCCGGGAGAAGATGCAGGACTGGTACGGGATCTCAGGCAAGACGGTGACAAAGGGTATCCAGGAGCTGATGGCCGCTGGCCTGATAGAGGAGCGACTGCGGTGGGAGGAAGACCTGTCCGCGAAGCTCGGGTACGTCAAGCATCACCACTATGGGTTGACGGGTGTTTTCAGCACCGAGGAGAGGGCGGCGCGACGACGCGTAGCGCGGCGCAAGCGCAGGTTGAACGAACGCAAGAAGTCCAAAAAGGCTGCCCAGGAGGCGAAATCATGACTGCGAGCACACCGCCACCGTGGCCGCCGCACACGTGGTCGAAGTACGCATGGAAAACGATCGGCCAGGCGATGCGGTCGACGGCCACAACCGTCCGTTTCGTGGCGATCTTGGCAGCGATCTTCGTGCTGCCCAGCGTTGCCGCTGCGATCTCGTTCGTGATCGTCCGTTCCGTGTACTTCTAGGACTGGAACCGATGACGCTGATCCGGGGTGCTGATCGAGTGAGCTGGAGAGCTTCGAATGAGTAGTTATGAGGAGCGGTTCGAGGCCGGGCTCGCGCATCTGCATCGCTACGTCGCCGCGCACGGTTCGAGCTCGCCGCCGCACGGTTCGACGATCGACGGATTTCTGATCGGGAGTTGGGTCGGCAGCCGGCGCACCGAGTACCGCAGGGGCCGGTTATCGGCCGAGCGGATCCGCCGTATCGAGACCGAGTTCCCGGACTGGCGGTGGAACGTACGGGAGGCGATGTTCGACGTCGGCCTGGCGCATCTGCGCCGCTACGTCGCCACCCATGGGACGAGCCGCGTGGGTTACGACGAGGTGGTCGACGGATTCCCGTTGGGGCAGTGGACGAGGGATCGTCGCGCCGACTTCCGCACAGGCCGACTGTCTGCGGAGCGGATCGAGGTGTTTGAGCGCGAATTCCCTGACTGGCAATGGACCCCTCAGACCGCAGTATTCGCGGCCGCGTTCGAGACCGGGATCGGGCACCTGCATCGGTATGTCGCCGCGCACGGCACCCCCAACGCCCCCCGGCGTGATGTGATCGACGGATTCCCGATCGGCACCTGGATCCAGAGCCGCCGCGCCGACTACCGCAAAGGCCGGTTGTCGGCCGAGCGGATCCGCCGTATCGAGACCGAGTTCCCGGACTGGCAGTGGACCATCCGAACCAGCTCGACTCAGGGCACGATCGGTGGCCTGTAATGGGTGGTCCTGATGACCGACGGTTCGAGGTCGGGCTCGCGCATCTGCATCGCTACGTCGCCGCACAGGGTTCGAGCTCTCCCCCGCGCGGCGCAAGGATCGACGGGTTCCCGATCGACGTGTGGGTGGCCAGCAGACGCACCGACTACCGCAAGGGCCGACTGTCGGCCGAGCGGATCGAACGGCTCGCGACCGAGTTCCCGGACTGGCAGTGGAGTGTGCGCGACGCGCAGTTCGACGTCGGCCTGGCGCATCTGCGCCGCTACGTCGCCGCACATGGGACGAGCACCGTGAGTCAGCATGAGGTGTTCGACGGATTCGCCCTCGGACAGTGGGTGACGAATCGTCGCGCCGACTACCGCAAAGGCCGACTGTCGGCGGAGCGGATCGAGGTGTTTGAGCGCGAGTTTCCTGACTGGCAGTGGTCGCCTCAGGCCACGGCGGCGGCCGCCGCATTCGAGGTCGGGATCGCGCACCTGCATCGGTATGTCGCCGCGCACGGCACCAGCAACGCCCGAAATCGGGCGGTGATCGAAGGATTCGCGATCGGACAGTGGGTCGCCAACCGCCGCGCCGACTACCGTAGAGGTCAGCTCGCCACCGAGCGGATCCGCCGCATCGAGGCCGAGTTCCCGGACTGGCAGTGGACCGCACAACGCCGCTCCTGATCCGACATACGGCGCGCGGTGAGGCAACGGATTCAAAACCCGTCCAGTGTCAGTTCGAGTCTGACCGGGGGCACCAGGGCCCTCGCAGGCAAGCGCACATCGCTCGCACCAAATTCTCCTGGGAAACCTATTGATCTCCGGCATGTGACGTGCTAAGTTTCACATCCCTCTTTCTATGAGGGCTTCCCTCCAACTCTGAGGGTCTGATTGTGGTCACAGGTCCAGGCGGAGCTATATCCGCACCCAGGGCCCACGTGGTTCAGCCACTCAGACCTTCGGAAGGGGGTGAAAATGGAAGCGATGGTCATCCTCGGGATCATCCAGATCCTCATCGCAACAGCCCATCTCGTTGTAGACATCCTCAGCTAGCCCCAGCGAGGGGGCCGGGCACTCGCCCGGCCCCTCGCCTCGCCTGGCGGCATCCTTCGTGGAAAGGCTTGCGTACCGACAAAACCCCGGGCTGCGAATCGCCCACCTGCACAACGCAACCACGATGGCCCTGTGGCAACCGACCCGCCGGGGAGGGCGGCAGCGCAGCGCCAGCGGAGTCAGCTCGTGGCTTCCCCGAGTCGTTCGACCTGTCCGCCAACCTCGTCGGCGTACGCCTGAGCCTCGGTCGCCTCATTGTCGGTGTAGACCCGGACGTCTGCCGGCCTACCGGCCGGCCGCACGATCAACGTCAGCTCCCCTATCGCGACGCGACCGCGTTTAGGTGCGACGCGATTGGTGGGCCCGGCCCCGGCATCGTTGTTCTCGGTCATCGCTCGGCGGCGTCCTGTCTCGGTTGCAGCGCCTCGGGCGGCACCCACATGGTGATCGTGGCCGAGGAGACGCGGTTGGCGCTCTCGACTGGCATCTGACATATCCCGCGCCAGAGGCCGTTTGAAGTTTGGAGCCACGCTAAGAGAAGCGCGTTCATGGTGGGTTCGATCCGGGCACCGGATGCGCGGACTCGCAGTGACACTCCCCCACCGGCGGCATACGAGCGTCCGCAGGACGGGTCAGCGATCGCCATGTCGATCAGCACGGGCCTCGGTGGGTCGACCACGCGTAGTGTTCGGGTGTCGGGCCAGTGGTCGAACATGCCATCAGTGTCATCTCGCAAGACATCGGTGACAGTTCTGCATCAGGCCATAGGTGACAGAGTGAGGGGTCTTGGTGGTGACACTTCTTCATTTGGTTTCCGCCACGCACCGCTATGTGCCTTGCGTTGCGTGGCGCGGTTGCCTATGAGGGGGGCCTGACGCAGGTGCTCAACTGACCGCGCCTGCGACGGTTCAGCAGCACCCCGTGATGGCGCTGAGAACGCTGCGCAGCGCTTCCAACGACTCTGGCCGGGCACGGTAGTAGACGTTCATCCCTCGTCGGTCAGGTGCGACCATGCCGGCCTTGCGGAGCTGCCCCAGGTGGTGGCTCGTGGTGGCCTCGGTGAGGCTGACCGCGGTCGCGAGGTCGCAGGTGCAGATCCCCTCACCGGTGTCAGTGAGCAGAATCGAGACGAGTTTGATCCGGACCGGATCGGCCAGCGCCTTGAGCCGCAGAGCGATTTCTAGGGCGGTGTCGTCATCGAGAGGGGCCGCCGACACGGGCGCACAGCAGATCGGGGCACTGATGTCGACCATCGGCAGGGCCTTCGGCATGACCCGACCATACCCTGGTACTTGACATATGTCGAAAAGGTGGCACCCTGCAGGTGTCAGTAGTTCGATATATGTCTCACAGGTGAAGGTGATGGTCATGTCCCGTATGCAGCTCGCGCTCAATGTCGATGATCTCGATACCGCGATCGAGTTCTACTCCAAGCTGTTCAACACCACCCCGGCCAAGCGCAAGCCGGGATACGCCAACTTCGCGATCGTCGAGCCGCCACTGAAGCTGGTGCTGCTGGAGAATCCCGGCCAGGGCGGCACGATCAACCATCTCGGCGTCGAGGTCGAGTCGAGCGAGAAGGTGCACGCCGAGATCGCCCGGTTGTCCGGGGAGGGTCTGTTCACCCAGGAGGAGATCAACTCCACCTGTTGTTTCGCGACGCAGGACAAGGTGTGGGTGACCGGGCCGGCGAAGGAGAAGTGGGAGGTCTACACCGTGCTGGCTGACTCCGAGACGTTCGGGACCAGCCCGAAACTGTTGGAACAGAACGCCACCGAGGACGCCGAGCAGGGTTCGGTGTGCTGCGGCGGCAACGCCGCAGACCAGGCCGAGGCGCGCACAGCCTGCTGCTGACAGCCTCGGTTCGCGTTCTCGCCTACCGCGCGATGCGGTCGGCGAGGGCGCGGATCCGGTTGGTGATGTCGTCGCGGATCAGCCGCATTCGTTCGATACCGTCGATGCCCCGTCCGGAGGGTTCGTCGGTGTCCCACACTTCGAGGGCGACGCCGTCGGGTGGGGTGACCTCGGCGGTGCCGACCACCACGACCAGGTCCACGGCTTGCATCAGTTCATCGGTGAGTTGCCGCGGCTGATGTCCGACGACGTCGGCGCCGACTTCGGCGAGTACCTGGGCGGACAGTTCGTTGACCTGGCCGCCGATTTTCGCGTTGGTGCCGGCTGAGGATGGGGTGATCCGGTCGGTGACTGTCGGTGTGAGGTGTTCGGCCATCACCGATTTGCCGCGGTTGGACACGCACACGAACAACACCTGCGGTGGTGTGCTCATTGGCCGACCTGCTGGTCGGCGGGTACCAGTTCGTCGAGGAGGTTCGCGACGAGTCCGCGGATCTGATCGCGGATGGGGCGGACCGCGTCGATGCCTTGGCCGGCTGGGTCGTCGAGAGCCCAGTCCCGGTAGCTGACGCCGGGGAACACCGGGCACGCATCGCCACAGCCCATGGTGATCACGACGTCGGAGGATTCGACGGTGTCGGGGGTGAGGATCTTCGGTGACTGTGCGGAGATGTCGATACCGACTTCAGCCATCGCCTCGACCGCGGCCGGGTTGATGGAGTCGGCGGGAGCAGATCCGGCGGAGCGGACCTCGACGCTGCCCTGGCTCAAGGCGGTGAGGAAACCGGCGGCCATCTGCGAGCGGCCAGCGTTGTGGACACACACAAATAGCACCCTAGGTCGAGATGTAGACATGAGACACAAGCCCTTTCAGCTGTGAAGGAACATCAGATACGTCACACACGTTCGGTGGTGAGTTCGGTGAGAAGACCACGAACTCGGGCGTCAAGATCGTCGCGGATCGCGCGAACCTCGTCGAGGGGACGGCCCTGGGGGTCCGCGACCGTCCAGTCCAGATAGCGTTTGCCGGGATAGATCGGACACGCGTCGCCGCAACCCATGGCTACGACCACGTCGGCGGCGGCGACTACATCGTCGGTGAGCGGTTTGGGGTACTGCGTGCCCATGTCGACGCCGATCTCGGTCATTGCTTCGACGACGGTCGGGTTGATCGAGTGCGCGGGGGCTGACCCGGCGGAGCGCACGTGTACCCGCCCGGCGGCGTGGTGGGTCAACAATCCGGCGGCCATCTGTGAGCGGCCGGCGTTCTGGACGCAGACGAACAGAACTTCGGGCACATCCTTGGGCACCGATCCATCGGACTGGGCCAGGGCGCGTAACCGATCAGCCGCGAACCTGCCCGCCAAGTATGAGGGGGTGGTGTCTCGCCAGACGGTGGAACGCTGTGTGTTCGAGTCCTACACCGCCTTACGGCGC
>NZ_LZMO01000030.1:0-14168 GCF_001665715.1 Gordonia sp. 852002-10350_SCH5691597 | reverse complement strand
ACGCGGCGTCGAACCGGCCCTCCTCCAACGCGTCGAGGAGCACGCGAGTCTGGAGCCGGTTACGCGAACCCGACGGATCGGTCGACTCCGCCACGCGTCCCGCGGCGATGGCGTCGGGAACCGATGCGACGATGAGTTTGATTCCGTCGGGGTTGTCGGCGGTCGGCGCGACCCGACGGTCGCGGAACTCGATCACCTCGTCGAAGTTGTGTCCGGTGTCGACGTGCAGGACCGGAAACGGCAGCGGGTGTGGGCGAAATGCCTTCTCCGCCAAACGAAGTAGCACGATGGAGTCCTTGCCACCGGAGAACAGCAGCACTGGACGTTCGAGTTCTGCCGCCACTTCGCGAATGATGTGCACAGCCTCGGACTCGAGTACCCGCAACGCGGATACGTGGTCGAGGTCGGCTGCGGCGTCGATCTGCGTGGTCATTGCGGGTATCCGTTCCGCACCGCGTCGTCGCGGTACCGCTCGACCCACTCCTTGGAGCGGGCATTGGACTGTGGCTTCAACGGCGGTGGCGGCGCCAGCGCAGGGTCTTGACCCAGCGCGGAGAGAACACGCGCGGTGGTGCCCGACGGGTCCTTGGTGAGTTCGCCGAACTCGATGTCGAGGGGCTCGATGCCCTCCTCAGCGAACCATTCGCGCCACGACTTCTCCTGCGCCAGAAGTATTTCGGCAAGGTGGGCAATGCCCTCGGCGTTGTAGACCGCCGAGTCTTCGGCGGCATCGCCGTCGTGTCGCCATACTCGTGTCTGCACCGCGCGCCACATCGATACCGCCTGTGGCACAACGTCTTCCCGGTAGACATGCACGTACAGCGGATCGTCGCCGAACAGTGTGCGGATCGCGGTTCGCAGCGAACCCGACCCGGTCCGCGTTCGCGAGATCAGCAGGGGCGTCTGATTCCACATCAGTTTGCCGCCCCACACGCCGTTCGACGAACGGCCAGCGGCAAAGACGTCGTCGCGCCACTGTGCGGAGGTTCTGGTGTCGACGACGCCGTCGTCGAGTTCGTCGAGAGCCTCGATGATCGCAGGGTCGTCGACGTCCGCGAACCATTCACGTGGTTGCGGCGCTTGTGATGTCGCGGGGAAGTATTGGAAGAACTCCTCGGGAGTCCCGGCGACCCCCGTCTCGGCGAGAGACTCGACGAGGAGGGTGCTCCCGCTGCGCTGACTGGCGCACACGAGGTAGTTGTCGACTGGCGGCACCCGCTCAGTTTAACCAGCCCGAAACCGCCCGCAACCTGGGCAATTAGGCGCTCGACGGTCCAAACTATTTACAAAACTCGACGTCTGTGTGTCAGCCCTGCGCGCTGGGTGCATCAGCAGATCGGCGAGCCTCGTCGTCGACCTCGCCCTGCTGGATCTCGCCGGTGAGATCGCGCTCACGTCCGAGCGGGCGCCGCGACGGAAGTGCCTGCTCGTCGGGTGGGGTCTCGACGGCTTGTTCGAAGTAGCGCGTCATGAACTCATCCGCGATGGCAGTCCCCGCGCTCTCGTCCGGAAGCGCGTCGTGAGTGTCGGCACGCCACTGGGCCAACCGTGCCGCGAGTTCTGCGCGGACGTGCGCGAAATCCGGATCGTCGGCGAGATTCGTGCGCTCCCACGGATCGTGGTCGAGATCGTAGAGTTCGACGGCCGGCCGCTCCGCTGTGATGACCGACGCGTCGATCGACCGCGCAGACGGACTGTCGGCGATGTCGAGCGGGAGCAGCAACGCCGGGCGATGCGCGTAGTTCTCGATATAGCTGTACTTCTTTGTCCGAATCGCCCGGATCGGGTCGTAGGCGTCGTGATAGGTCTTCTCCGTGAAGACCGCCCCGCGTATCGGCTCCTGCGCGTTGCGCACGATCTCGGGGGCATGCGAGACACCGTCGACGTCGGCAGGGGCCTCAAGGCCGAGGAGATCGAGAATCGTCGGAGTGAGGTCGACACCCGAGAACAGGTCGTCGTACACGCGCGGTTCGATCGCGCGCCCCGTCGGTGGCCGCACGATCAGCGCGACGCCTGTCCCCTCCGCGTAGAGCGTCGATTTTGCTCGCGGGAACGCCAGACCGTGGTCGGTGATGAAGACGATCCAGGTGTTGTGGTCGAGCCCGAGGTCGGCGACGGTGTCGAGGAGGCGCCCCACCGCGTCGTCGGCCTTCGAGATGCTTCCGTGCAGGCCCGCGAGATCTTCGCGCACGTCGTCGGTGTCGGGAAGGAAGCCGGGTACCTCGATGCCCGAGGTGTCGGGATGCTTGTACTCGTCGACGGGGTAGGGACGATGGGTCTCGAAGAAGCCTGCGGTGAGCAAAAATGGTTGGGCCGCTTGCTCGTTCGCGGTTCGCTCGACGTACCTGCGCAGCCAGCGCTGCGACTCGGCGACCACGTGATCACATCGGGAGTCGGAGACGTCAACGGTGTCGAAGCCGAGTCGTTGCGGATCGGTGCTCTCGTGCTGCATGCCGAACAGCACGGTCCGATACCCGGCGTCGCCCAGCAGGGCTGGCAGTGTCTGCACGCCGTCGCGGTACTCGAACCCGTGATGAGCGAGGCCGACGAGTCCGTTGTGATGCGGGTACTGACCGGTGAAGAGCGACCCACGAGCCGGTGAGCACAGCGGCGCGGTGGCGTGGGCGTCGGTGAACAGGATCCCCTCCGACGCCAAAGCATCCATGTTCGGACTCTCGACACCGTCGGCCCCGTAGCACGCGAGATGACGCCCGAGGTCGTGCCAGTGCACGAAGATAACGTTCTCGCGCGTGGGGCCTGAGGCGCTGCCGGTGTTGTCGAAAGGCATTTACCCATGATGCACCCGCCGTTTCCGCACGTGGTGGCGGGTAGCACGCCGAGGCTGCCTACCTGGGCTCGCCGCGCCAGCACGACGGGATGAAATCAGCGTGAGTTCAATCTCTGCGCCGGCCGCCGGGCTGGTCGGGGCTAGGGCCATCACGGGGCGGTTCGGGGTTCGGGCGAGGCTGCTGGGCTGGCGGGCTGGTCAGCGGGCGTCACGGGGGCGTCGTCGCGCGTGAATGTGTGTCGTATCGAAGGATGTGGCTGCTGCAGCACACACATCCTCACATTCGACACACATCTAGACCCCACAGCGCGCGGGCCACAGCATGGAACCCCACGCCGTCGACCTCACCGCGCGAGGAACGACTCCCACGCCTCGCGCGAGCCGAGCGTCGCGCCTGCTGCTGCCGCCCTGGCCTCAGCGACACGCACCCGGTCCATCAGCGCAAGCGTCCTGGCCCGTGCGGCGGCTTCGACGCTGTCGTCACCTGCGCTGATCGTCACGGTGAGCGCTGCGGGGTCGATGGTGTCGATGGGGTAGTTCGCGGCGGTGAGACGTTCGAGCACCTTCTGCGTGAGCGCCAGCGCCGGTGCCGTTGTCGCGATGCCGTCGAGGACCGAGCCGCGCTGCTTCTCGGCGGCCTTGCGCTCCTCCCATTCGCGGATCTGCGTCTCGAGGTCGCTGTGTTCGCCGGACAGAACGCCCGGCGTCCGGCCGCGAACCTTGTCGACGAAGCTCCGCGCGACGTCGTCGATGTCGAAGGGCGCCACCGGGTCGTCAGCTGCGATACGCGCGTGGAACAGCACCTGCAGCAGCAGGTCGCCAAGTTCCTCGCGGAGGTTCTCCTGGTCGTTACCGTCGAGCGCATCGAGCAACTCGTAGACCTCTTCGAGCAGGTACCGCCGCAGCGACGCGTGCGTCTGCGTCGACTCCCAGGGTCCGTTCCGGCGCAGCGTGTCCATCAGCGCGACGGCGTCGAGCAGGCTCGCCCCCGATCGACGTTCCACTTCGACGACGTCGTCTCCGTCTGCGATCCGCCGACGTACCAGCGGATGCTGCGGGTCCGTCGTGACCAGGGTGAGCGACGAGTCGGAGTCGGCTGCCGCAGTGACGATGTGGTCGAGTTCCCACAGCACCGACGCGGGTACGTCTTCGGTCACCAGCACGGTTCCGGTCAGCACTGCCCGCGCCGCGAGCGGGACAACACCCGGTTGCTGCGGATCGAACACCACGACCGTCAACGCAAGTCCCCCACGCGATAGAACCGTTCGGCGTTGGTGCGCAGCACCGCCTCGGCGTCGTCCTCTCCGACCTCGGCGACGAGGAGGTCGATGTCGTCATCACCGAACGGTCGACCTGCCCTGGTCGACGGCAGGTCCGTACCGAACATCAGGGCTGCCGATGCCGAACCCCCTCGCGCAACGTTGAACCGAATGCCACGGACCCCACACGCAGACAATGCGACGACGTCCTCATCGGTGACAGTGGCCGGCAACTGTGTGACCCCGACGAATCCCTCACCGAGTTGCTCCAACGCCGCAACCAGATACGTCTGGTCGAACTTCTGGAACGAGCCGGAAACCACTGCGCCGCCGACGATCCCGAGCGATTCGGCGCGTGCGCGGTACTCGGACACCCCGAACTGCTCCGGAAGAAAGCCGTTGTTCTCGACGACGGGGTTGGCGTGATCGATGATGTGAAAGTGGGCGTCGAAGATCTTCCGCGCGCTCATCGGTCAGCCTGCTCGAGCGGCTTGAGGTTGCGCAGGAACGTCGCGAGATACTCGATGACCTCGTCGTCGCGCAGGCGTGCCGATCCGACGCCCCCGGTGCGCGGAATCGGTAACGTGACAACCGATGTGGTCGCCCGATACGACGCCGCGGGGTACAAGCGTTTGAGGCGCACCTGCTCGCTGTCGGCCAGTGGGAGCGGCGCGACCTTCACACTCGTACCGGTGGTGCCGATCTCGGTGACGCCCCGTTCACGCGCTCGCAGACGGAGTTTCGCGATCGACGCCAGGCGTCGGGTTTCCTCCGGCGGCTCGCCGTAACGGTCGGTGAGTTCCGACATCACGCCGTCGACCTCGTCGTCCGATGTCGCCGATGCGAGTTTGCGATACGCCTCGAGGCGCAACCGATCGGAGTCGACGTACTCGACCGGGATGTGCGCATCGACGGGCAGGTCGATGCGGACTTCGCCGGGTTCCGACGACGTGACGGGCAAACCGTCTGCCGCGGCGCGGTATGCCTCGACCGCCTCGCCGACGAGGCGCACGTACAGATCGAATCCGACGCCGGCGACATGTCCGGACTGCTCCGCACCGAGAACGTTTCCGGCACCACGCAATTCGAGGTCCTTGAGCGCCACGGCCATGCCCGCACCGAGTTCGTTGTTCTGCGCGATCGTCGCCAGCCTGTCGTAAGCCGTTTCGGTGAGCGGCTTTTCAGGACTGTAGAGCAGGTAGGCGTAACCGCGCTCACGACTTCGCCCGACACGACCGCGCAACTGATGCAACTGCGACAGACCGAGATTCTCGGCGCGATCGACGATGAGTGTGTTCGCGTTCGAGATGTCGAGGCCGGTCTCGATGATGGTGGTACACACCAGTACGTCGAACTCGCGGTTCCAGAAACCGGCGACGGTGCGTTCGAGTTGATCTTCGTTCATCTGACCATGTGCCACAGCAACTCTCGCCTCGGGGACCATCGCTGCGATATCGCGGGCGGTCTTGTCGATGGTCGACACCCGATTGTGGACATAGAAGACCTGGCCGTCCCGAAGGAGTTCTCGGCGGATCGCAGCCGCCACCTGCTTGGGCGAATACGCGCCGACATAGGTGAGCACCGGATGCCGCTCCTCCGGCGGGGTCAGGATGGTCGACATCTCGCGAATGCCCGCCATCGACATCTCCAGCGTGCGCGGAATCGGCGTCGCCGACATCGTCAATACGTCGACGTGCGTGCGCAACGACTTGATGTGTTCCTTGTGTTCGACGCCGAAGCGCTGCTCCTCGTCGACGATCACCAGGCCGAGGTCTTTCCACGTCACGCCGGTCTGCAGCAACCGGTGCGTACCGATCACGATGTCGACCTCGCCCTTCGCCATCTCCTTGATGATCTCGCGTGACTCCTTGGGATCGGTGAACCGCGAGAGACCTCGGATGCGCACCGGGAATCCCGACATACGCTCGGTGAAAGTCTGCAGATGTTGTTGCGCGAGAATGGTTGTCGGGACCAGAACTGCGACCTGCTTACCATCCTGCACGGCCTTGAACGCCGCGCGCACCGCGATCTCGGTCTTGCCGTAACCGACGTCGCCGACGATCACACGGTCCATCGGAGCCGACTTCTCCATGTCGTCCTTGACTTCGCCGATCACCGTCATCTGATCGACGGTCTCGGTGAAGTCGAACGCGTCCTCCATCTCGCGTTGCCAGGGAGTGTCGGGACTGAAGGCGTAGCCGGGAGCCGCATGTCGCGCCGCGTAGAGTTGGACCAACTCGCCGGCGATCTCACGAACAGCCTTGCGCGCCTTACGTTTCGTGTTCTGCCAGTCGGAGCCGCCGAGCTTCGACAACGACGGCTGCTCGCCTCCGACGTAGCGCGACAACTGATCGAGCGAATCCATCGGCACATAGAGCCGGTCGCCGGGTTGCCCACGCTTGGACGCCGCGTACTCGAGTACGAGGTACTCCCGCCGCGCACCCGACACCGTGCGTTCGATCATCTCGACGAACTTGCCGATGCCGTGCTGATCGTGCACCACGAGGTCGCCCGCGGTGAGCGCGAGCGGATCGACCTGATTACGACGCTTGGCGGGCAGTCGCTTACCGTCACGCACGCTGGCGACGCGGTTGCCGGTGAGATCGGTCTCGGTCACGATCACCAATCCGGCACTGGGACTGACGATTCCGTGTCGCAGCGTGCCGTTGAAGACCGACACGGTACCTGGTTCGGGTCGCGCGCCCTCGTCGGCGAGCACGTGCGGCACCTCAGCGTCGGCAAGCCGCTCGCACACACGCTGGGCGGTGCCCTTGCCCGCGACCACGATCGCAGCGGTGTTGCCCGCGCTGACGTGAGCGCGCAGTCCGGCGAACACGATCCGGATCTCCTCGTCGTCACCATGCGGCGTCGGCCCCGGGGTGATGTCGAGTTCGTATTCTTCGCCGAAGCCCGCAGACAGCGGACTCATCGTCCACCACGACCGACCCGCCGCGAGCGTGGCCTTCTCGACGTCATCGAGTGGCCGATAAGCACTGGCCTGCAAATCAATTCCGGTCGGACCGGACATATCGCGGGTGTCGACGGGCGCCGTGGCTCCCATCGCGGCGGCGTTCCACGACGCCTCGAGGAACTCGGCTCCGGTTTGTGCGAGATCGGCTGCGCGCGTGCGGACCTTCTCGGGATCGAGCACGAGCACGCGGGTGCCGGCGGGCAGCACCTCGGTCAGCAACTGCATCTCGCCGTCGACAAGCGCCGGTGTCAGCGCTTCCATTCCCGCGACCGGAATACCCTCGGCGAGCGAGGTGAGCATCTCGACGAGCGAGGGATCGTCGGCGTTCTCGACGGCGAGTTCTGCCGCGCGTTCGCGCACGGGCGGGGTGAGCAGCAGCTCGCGACAGGGATGGATGAGGACTACCGACGCGTCGACCTCGGGTTGGCTACGCTGATCCGCCACCGAGAACGCCCGCATCTCGGAGATCTCATCGCCCCAGAACTCGACCCGCACAGGGAAATCGGCGGTGGTCGGGAAGACGTCGAGAATGCCGCCGCGTACGGCGAATTCGCCACGCCGACCGACCATGTCGACGCGCTCGTACGCCATCTCGACGAGATCGGTGAGCAAGCCGTCGAAGTCGAGTTCGATGCCCTCACGCAACGTCATGGTGCGTATCTCCCCGAGCCCGGGCGCCATCGGCTGCACCAGTGATCGGACGGTGGTAACCACCACGCGCAGCGGAGCGTCGCCCGGGTGCGCCAGCCGATGCAGCACCTCGAGACGCTGCCCGACGACCTCGGCGCTCGGCGAGAGCCGTTCGTGCGGAAGCGTCTCCCACGACGGGAACTGCGCCACCGCAGACTCGTCGTCGAGAAGCTCGCGTAGTTCGGCCGTCAGGTCGTCGGCTTCGCGTCCATTCGCCGAGACGACGAGGATCGGCGCGTCAGCAACCTCGGAGAGACAACTGACCACGAACGGCCGGGCGGCGTCGGGGGCAGTGATCGCGAGTTGCGGATCGTCGCGATGGTCACGCAGTGCCGCGATGCTCGTGTCCGCGCAGGCGAGGGATGCGAGTCCGTGAAGGGCGGGAGTAGACGACACTTCGGCAATTCTAGGGCACGGCAATTCTGCCAGGCAGATGCCGCTAGTCGGCTGTCGCTGCCTGCCGCGCCCGATACGCCGCGACGGCGTTGCGATTACCGCAGGCCGTCGAGCAATACCGCCGAGACCGGTTGCGAGAAAGGTCGACGACGACGCCCTCGCAGCCCGCGTCGGCGCAGACGGACAACCTCGACATGTCGTCGGCCCTGATCACGTCGATCATGGCCATCGCGGTCTCGACCATGATCCGGTCGGCGAGGGGGGCGTCGTCGTCGATGGCGTGCAGATGCCAGTCCGTGTCGCCGTGTCGCACCAGCCGCGGCACGGCCAGGTGCCGACTCAGGATCTCGTTGACTTGATCGACGGCACGGTCGCGGTCGGCGATGAGCAGCGCTCGCAGCGCCGGCCGGATCGCCGACACGGCGTCGAGTTCTTGCTGGTCACCGTCATGGCGGCCGGTATAGCCGTAGTGGTCCCAGAAGGCGTCGAGGTCGTCGATGGAACGCAGGGTCTCTGGCGACTCTGCCGAGTTGGCGAGCGCAACCGCTGCCTGCAGCGCCAGATCGACGTCATCACCGAAAACCATGTTGACACCTTACCAAGGCCGCCGCTAGCGTCATTACCCATGACGTCGGTGACCCATGACCGCACGCCGGCAGAGGTGGCCGCTCGCAGACGCGCGGGCCTGATCCTGGCCCTGGTGTCGGCAACGAGCTTCGGGCTGTCGGGCGCGCTCGGCACGCCGCTGATGGCCGCGGGGTGGAGCGCGGGCGCTGTCGTCGCGATCCGCATCGGCATCGGCGGTCTCGCGTTGCTGCCGTTCGCCATTCGCGACCTCGGCGGTGTCTCGGCGCTGCGATGGTCGACGCCGTCGACGCTGGTCCGCGACCACGGCAGGACGATCGCGCTCTACGGATTCCTCGGCATGGCCGTCGCACAGTTCTGCTACTTCTCCGCCATCGAGCACATGGACGTCGGACCGGCCCTACTCATCGAGTACACCGCACCCGTTGTCGTGGTCGCGTGGATGTGGGCGATCCACCGCCAGCGGCCGTCGCGGTGGGCGCTGGCTGGTATTGCGGTGAGCGGCGTCGGATTGGTCGGAGTCCTCGACCTCGTCGGCGGCACCTCGGTGAGCCCCGTCGGTGCGCTGTGGGCGTCGGGCGCAATGCTCGGCGCCGCCGGCTACTTCATCATTTCGGCCAAGGAGAACGATTCACTGCCGCCGTCTGTGCTCGCGGCGAGCGGAATGGTCTTTGCGGCAACACTTCTCGGAGTACTCGGCCTCGTGCATGCACTGCCGATGACGATCGGCGACCCGACGGTCCACTTCGCCGGATTCGACGCACCGGCATGGACGGTGCTGGCTGCTCTCGCGCTCGTCACCGCGGCGACCGCATATCTCACCGGAATCGGTGCCGCGCGCAGACTCGGAGCGCGGCTCGCCTCGATGTTCGCGCTTGTCGAGGTCTTGGCCGCGGTCGTATGGGCCGCGATCCTGCTCGATCAGGTCCCGGCGGCGCTCCAGATCGTCGGCGGCGTCTTGATTGTCGTCGGGGTCATCGCGGCCAAGATCGGCGAACCGGGCACGTCGACGTCGCCCGTCGGCGAGCCGTTGCCGCTTGGCCACTTGCCAGAAGGCCCCGAGAACGATGCTGCCGACAGCCATGCTCCCGACAACGATGCCGCAACGTCTGCACCCGAGACTTAACCGGACTGCGGTCCGGTTGATACGATGTTCGCATGTCAGCCCCCGAACCCACCCGCCAGCCGACGCTGTTCCTGAGTCACGGCGCCCCACCACTCGTCGACAGCGAACGATGGGTCTCCCAGCTCACCGAGCTGTCCACCACACTCGACCGTCCATCGGCGATCCTGGTGGTGTCGGCGCACCGGGAGGCCGCGCCGCTGACGATCGGTTCGACCGACCCGACCACGCCCCTGACCTACGACTTCTGGGGATTTCCCGAGCGCTTCTATCGCACCACCTACTGGTCGCCCGGTGCTCCCGATCTCGCGGCGAGAGTCGCGGCGATGATGCCCGACGGCACCGCAATCGCCCGTGACCAGCACCGTCGCCTCGACCACGGCGCATACGTGCCGTTGACGGTCATGTACCCCGACGCCGATATTCCCGTGCTCCAGATCTCGCTTCCCACACTCGACCCCGCACAATTGCTGAACCTCGGCCGTCGACTCGCACCGCTGCGCGACGAGGGAGTGCTCATCATCGGATCGGGTTTCACCACGCACGGGCTGCCGTATCTGACCGACCCGTCCCCCGACGCCGCGCCGCCGAGCTGGTCATCGGAGTTCGACGCCTGGGCGCACGAGCGTTTCGCCGACGGCGACGTCGAGTCCCTGATCGATTTTCGACGCACCGCCCCGGGAATGCCCTACGCCCACCCCACTATTGAGCATTTCGCGCCGCTCTTCGTCGCGCTGGGCGCCAGCGACGATCCCGAGCAACAGGCCGACCAGGTCATCGACGGGTTCTGGATGGGCCTTGCCAAGCGGTCGCTGGTGCTTGCCTGAGGGGACCTCTCACCGGATCCGCCTGCGCCTGCTCACTCAGTCGTGAGCGGCGTAGATCGCCTCGGCAAGTTCAAGTTTGAGCTGCTGGAACTCTGGCGTTGCAATCACCGCAGGCGATCGGACGCCGTCCGGCGTATCGCCGGGTAGTTCGATTCGTCGATCGATCGAGATTCGCCCGGGCCGCGCGCTCATCACGAGCACTCGCGTCGATAAAAACACTGCCTCCTCGACCGAGTGGGTCACGAAAATGATCGTCTTACGTTCACGTCGCCAGATTCCGAGCAGCTCGACCTGAAGACGCTCACGCGTCAATGGATCGAGCGCCCCATACGGCTCGTCCATGAGAATCAGCCGCGGATCGTTCACCAACACCCGCGCGATCTGTGCACGCTGCTGCATACCACCGGACAGTTCATACGGTCGTCTCTCGCCAAATCCCGTCAGACCAACCAACTCGAGCATCGCCGAAGCCTTGTTCTCACGCTCTTGTTTCGGCACACCGCGCATCTTGGGCCCGAACTCGACGTTGCGCCGCACCGACAACCACGGGTACAGAGTCGCCGCCTGAAAGACGACCCCCCGTTCCGGTGACGGTCCGTCGATATGCGCGCTACCGATCATCACCGTTCCCTCGGTAGGTTCGAGAAATCCAGCAATGATCTGGAGCAGCGTGGTCTTGCCACATCCGGACGGCCCTACGAGACAGACGAACTCGCCGGGGTCGATGGTGAGGTCAGTGCGCGCAAGTGCGACCACCTCCGACGATCCCGATGAGTACGTCTGGCCGACGCCGGTGAGAGTCAGGCGATCTGCCAGACTCTCTTGCGCGGCGGAACCGCTCGTCCCAAGACCTTGTGGCCCACTGTCATTGGCTTCGGTAGCACTGCTCGTGTTCATTGTCCCGCCACCTCATTGATTGCGGTGCTGTAGACCGCGTTGTTGTATACCTGCTGGTCGCTGACCGCATCGACTTCACCCTGATCCTTGAGAAAGGACGCGGTGTCGAACAGTGAACGCGCGAGTCCGCCACCAAACCACCGTGGCTGCGATTGTTCCTTCGCGTTCAGATAGACATATCCCTTCAGCTGTGTGCGCACCTGCTCGGGAGGCACACCGAGTTGCCCGGAGATCCGTTCGACGGCATCGTCAGGCTTGTTCTTGATCTGCTCGACCGCCCAGTTCTGAGCGACCGTCCACATCCGCATGGCCTTGGGATTCTCCCTGACAAACGCGCCGCGTGCGCCCTCGAGATCGAATGTGGGACTTCCGGCGTCGGCGGTGTCCTCTGCGGTCATGATGATGTGACCGGACCGTGTGAGTTGTGACAGCGTCGGCTCCCAAATCCATGCGGCGTCGATCTGTCCTCCCTGCCACGCGCCAAGGATGGCGCTCGGCTCCAGGTTGATCACGGTGACGTCGCCGGTGATACCCGCTTTTGTCAGTGCGGACATGAGACTCAGGTGTGATGTCGAGCCAAACGGCACACCAATCTTCTTGCCGCGCAACTGACTGATGGATTTGATCTCCGGATCGCGAACCACAAGCGACTCCGCACCGCCAATCACGTCTTGAATCCACACAACCGACACGTCAAGGTCCAGCGGCGCCGACAATGCCTTGGCTGCAGGCGCTGACCCGAACAGCCCGAGGTCAAGCGAGTTGGACCCGAAGGCACGTACCACATCGCCTCCCGATGAGAACTGCGTCCACACGATCTTGGCCTTGGGCATGCACTTGGTGAGTATGTCGGCATCCTTGACGACGAGATCACCGTTCGGGATTTGCTGATAGCCGATGCGGATATCGCCGGTGATCGACTCGTCGGGCTTCACCGGGCAGGAGACCTCGGTGATCAGAGAGCGGCTTTGCTCGCCCCGACCTGACTTGACGATGCAGCCCGTTGCCGAGACGCTGACGCCGACACACAGAGCGGCGGCGACGGCGGTTCGGACCACCGTGCGTGTCGTGAAGAGCCGAGAAACGTTGCGCATCATACTTTTCCCTTCCAAGGCGCAACTGCGAGGCCGATCCACTTGAGAATCGAGTCAAGCACGAGTGCGGTGATGCCGATGACGATGATGCAGGCGATGACCAAAGGGGTGCGTAGCTGGGTGCCCGCTATGTAGGCGAGTCCGCCAACGCCTGGGATACCGTTGTTGAGTTCGGCCGCGACCACTGTGGTCCAGGCGAACCCGACCGCCAAGCGGATACCGCTGACGATCTCCGGCGCCGTCGCCGGCAAGATCACCCGGGTGATGACCTGCATCCGGGAAGCACCAAGACTCCGTGCCGCGTTGATGTAGTCAGCCTTGACGCCGAGAATTCCGGTGACCGTCGCAACTGTTATCGCCGGGAAGGCCGCGAGAAACAGCAGCCAGATTTTCGACGTGTCACCGATTCCAAACCAGACGATTAAGAGGCTGAAGTAGCCAAGCGGCGGCAGCGCGCGCAGAAAGTTGAGATAGGGCTCGATGACGGTCGCAATGACCTTCGACGTTCCCATCAGCACCCCTAGGAGCACGCCGACGATAATCGCTGCACCCACACCAACAAAGATGCGTTGCAGACTCGCTATCAAGTGCTCCCAAAGGAAATAGTTCTGTTCGCCCAACACTTCTCGCGGAACACCTGGGGCCACCTGGTGCCACGTGTTCGCACGGATAAACGCGTCCCACACTGCACCGGGACTCGGCAGATACAACGGACTGACGATTCCGACAGCAGTGATCGTCCACCACACAACTAAGAAGGCGATGAGCGCACCCAGTCGAATCGCCCAGGACCGCAAGAGCTTCGACGATATGGAGAGCCGTGCGTGGATCGACGGCTTGGGGATCGAGGTCGCTAGCGCGTTCATGCTGTCCTCCGGTGTACGCGCTGTGCACTGGTCTGATCGCGGGCGAGCAACAGCATGCTGTCGACGTTCACATGCGGCGGTCGAGTTACCACCCAACTCACCGCATCAGCGACGTCAGCCGCACTCAGGGGCGCCAACCCCGCATAGACCGCCGCGGCACGGTCAACGTCACCGTCGAAGCGGTTGATGGAGAACTCCGTTTCGACCATCCCCGGGTCGATTTCACAGACACGCACCGGCTCGCCGAGCAGTTCCAGCCGAAGCACCCGCGTGAGTGCGCGCACGGCATGCTTTGCCGCGTTGTATCCGCCGCCGCCGAGGTACGGCTCGATGGCGGCGACCGAACCAACCGTGACAACCGTGGCACATCTCGACGCGCGCAACAGCGGCAACAGCTGCCGGGTCACCCGGAGGACGCCGAGCACGTTCATGTCGAACATGGCCTGCCAGTCCGCATCCGAGGACTCGGCGATCGAATCGGCTCCGATCGCGCCGCCGGCGTTGTTGACCAGCACATCAGCTCGCTCAAGGAGTCCACAGAAGGCTGTGACCGAGTTGGGATCGGTCACATCGAGGTGCGCGACCGTCACTCTCGCCTCCGGGTGATCAGCGCGAATCTTTGCCGCGAGGTCGTCGAGCCGTTCGATACGACGCGCACCAATGTGCAGGTCG
>NZ_LZMO01000029.1:0-1305 GCF_001665715.1 Gordonia sp. 852002-10350_SCH5691597 | reverse complement strand
CCAGCTACCGTGAGAACCCGGTCCCAGCAGAGGCCGGAACCAACTAACCGAGCCTCCAGCAAACCCGGGGCGATTCAGATCTGGTGGAACGGATGTTCACCCGTGATGCTCCGAATCGGTTGTGGGTCACTGATATCACTGAGCATCGCACATACGAAGGTAAGGTGTATTGCGCGGTGGTGCTGGACACCTTCTCCCGGCGTGTGGTCGGCTGGTCGATCGATTCGAGTCAGACCGCGGCACTGGTCACCAACGCGCTGGGCATGGCGATTGGCAACCGCGACCCCCAGGCCGGTGGGATCATTCATTCCGACCACGGAGTGCAATTCACCTCCTGGGCGTTCACCGATCGGGCTAAGCGGGCCGGTTTGGTCCCGTCGATGGGTTCGATCGGTGACTGCTACGACAATGCGATGATCGAATCATTCTGGGGCAGAATGCAAACCGAGCTACTCAACCGCAAACGTTGGAAGACGAGAATCGAACTAGCCAACGCGATCTTCGACTACCTGGAAGTCTTCCACAACCGCGAGCGCCGCCATTCCGCCCTCGGGATGCGCACTCCGATAGAGTTCGAACTGCTACACCAATCAACCCAACCTGTGGCCTGAAACCAAGTATGGCGACACCACCGAACCCAGGACACATCAGAGCCTCCGACAAACCCGGGGCGATTCACATCCAGCGCGGGTGCTTCCTGCCCGGTCAGTTCGAGTTCGCCACGGATCTGTGCGTCGGTGAGTTTGGACTGAACTTGTCGCCGCCGCAGAAATTGTCCAGGCGGTGAGCGTCGGGCCCAGAACATCCACAGCAGCCGCACATGCTCGGGGAGCCGTCGCATCTGTCAAGTCCGTCGACACAGCAGCCAAGCCGCGGACCCAATCCTCGTCCACGCCCCCAGCCGGTCCCCCTGTGTTGCGCATGGTTCCACCATAGGGTCGGCAAAGGTTCGACTCCGTGTCGCCATTCATTGTGGCTGAACTCGACCGCTTCGTGCTGACTCCCCGCTGCTCCCCCGGCGAGCACGTTGTGTTCGATGAACTGACTTCAAACGCTTGGGATCTTGCGCCATTTTCCGTGACGATTGTGCGCCGACGCTGCCGGTTGCTGTTGCCGATGCGTCTGACATCGTTTTGGCCGACGAGTGTCGCACGAGGCGACCGGACGCGTCTACGGGGACCTCGTGCTGAAGGGCCGACGATCGAGGGTTGCAAGACTAGAGGGGCTTCGATGACGGCGCTCATCGAAATTCCCCAGTGATGCTCATCTGAATTCCCCACCCGTGTGGCACCGCCAGAGTAGGCG
>NZ_LZMO01000028.1:0-10072 GCF_001665715.1 Gordonia sp. 852002-10350_SCH5691597 | reverse complement strand
GCGGTCAGCAGGCGCCGCGCGGCCGGAGCACGACCACGCCCACGGTGACGAGCCACACGCGGGGTCGCTCGCGAATCGGCTGAACTGGTTGCGGGCGGGCGTGCTCGGGGCAAACGACGGCATCGTCTCGACGGCGGGCATCGTCGTCGGCGTTGCCGCTGCGACCACCGACCGAGCTCCGATCTTCACCGCGGGCATCGCGGGGCTGGCAGCGGGAGCGGTGTCGATGGCGCTGGGCGAATACGTCTCGGTCAGCACCCAGCGCGACACCGAACGCGCACTGCTCGACAAAGAGGCGCGCGAACTGGCCGAACAACCCGAAGCCGAGTTCGAGGAGTTGGTCGGGCTTTACGAGGCCAAGGGACTCACACATTCGACGGCGTGCCAGGTCGCGCGCGAGTTGACCGAGCACGACGCATTCGCCGCACACGTCGAGGCCGAACTGGGACTCGACCCACACGAGCTCACCAACCCCTGGCAGGCAGCAATCTCGTCGGCCGTGTCGTTCACGAGCGGCGCAGCGCTACCGTTGATCGCGATTCTCGCGCCGCCCGCATCGATTCGGATTCCGGTGACGTTCGTCGTTGTCCTGATCGCGCTGGCGATTACCGGAGCCCTCGGGGCGATACTCGGCGGCTCGAAACCCTGGCGACCGATGATTCGCGTCGTGATTGGTGGCGCAATAGCAATGGCCGTGACTTACGGAATCGGCCACCTCGTTGGCCATACCGTTACTTGACGGTCACCCGCAACTACCCGCACAACGCTTGTCGATGCTCTGAATATGGGCGCGTACCAGCAAGTTCAGCCTTACCTTGCCTCGAAACCTCCCAGCCGAGACACGCGCGCAATCCCATTCCGAAATGGTCACATTTCCACTAACAGCGATTGTTTTGCAACCCGTAACAAATCCTGTGGCCTACCGTTGAGTACGGAAAGAAAACGCGAGAAACTGCAACAGAAAAGGCTTGTTTCGTCCAGCGAACCGAATTCTGCCAACCGCTTCCGTAGTGGACCACCGCATTGCGTCCACGCTGTCTGATTGGGGCGACGATGAGCATCCTGGATAACACGGCACACGACATTCCCCCGCGCGAGCACGACGACTTCGAGATCAACGAGCTGGAAACCGGGAGCTTCGAGAACCGAGATTTCGCAAGCACCAAACCTGATCCCACTCTGGATCCGTTCGTGCGCACCGACGAGCGAGCAGACACCGGCGATTTCCCCGCACTCCAACCTGATATCGACGGCCCCAACACCGACCGCCTGGACACCGACCGCCCCAACACCGACGCCCCGCGCACCTTCACCTCCGATGAAGACCCCCAAGCCGGTCGCGCGTCCACCCTGGGGACCGTGCCGGCCCCGGACAATCACGAGGAACACAGCACCCTCCTCATCGCTGCGCTACTCTCCATCGGCTGTCTGTGGATCGGCATCACGGTCGACAGCCTCTTCGATTCCCTCGCACTCACCGCTACCAGCGTCGCAGTGTTTGCTACTCTCACGCTCGGAGTGCTCGTCGCATCAGCACTTCACGACAGCGAATAGCGCGGTCCGACCGCGCCGTAAACGTCGGGGTGACATTGGCGCTCCGTCAGAGAGCGTGAGGGATGAGCCAGGGTCTGACCAGTACCAGGGGCGGGGACGCGGCGTCGATCTTCCAGGGTATGGAGTTGAGGCCCCAGTTCAGCCCTGTCTTCGAACTGTCAGGCGGCAACCTCGTCGGCGCGAGTCTCGAGCTCAGCGGCCCCAAGGGCACCAATTTCGACTCACCTCGCGCTCTTCGTCGAACCGCAACGCTCATGGAGCAGCGCACGGCTCTCGATTCCCGGAAATTCGCATTTGCCGACGCCGCTCCGGCCCGGCGCGTCTCGGCGGCTATTCCACTCTTCCTCGCGGTCGACATCGACCTCTACGATCCGCAGCGCACATACTCGGCCGGCGAGACCTTGGCGTTGCTGATCGAACCGCGCAGCGTGCTGCGGCGTCCGCAGTCGCGGCTCGCTCAGGTCGCACAGGCCCGGCGAGATGGACGACTGATCGCGATCGAGGGCATCACCGCGGATCGTCGAACGGCAACGTTGCTCACGCTCATCGAACCCGACGTCGTGTTGTTGCACCCCGACATCCTCGCGCCGGTTCCGACACCCGAGACCGCCCACCTGGCACACACGCTCGCCGCACACATCGAGCGCACGGGCGCGATCGTCATCGCGACGGGAGTCGACACCGAGGCGGATCGGCGGATCGCAGAGACCCTCGGCGCCCGATACGGGCTGGGCGCGCTGCACCCGCCCGTCTCTGATGCCGACGACAGGGTGCTCGGCGCGATTTCTCAACTCCCGCCCCAGCCCGCCCGCACGACGCCTCCCACCGACGAGAAAACCCCGTACGCCATCGCATCGAAGTCGGGTGCGCCGCGTCCGGCCGACCAGCGACTGCTACTCGAGATGAGTAAAGACCTCGAACGGACCGCGACAGAGGCAAGCGTCGCGGTCGTCCTCGGCACCTTCCAGGATCGACACCACTTCGCATCGTCGACGTCGCAACGCTGGCGCGCGATGTCGGAGAAGGTGGGGCTCGTCGGCGTGTACGGCGAGGGAATCCGGCCCATGAGTGAGGGCAACATCCATTACGCGCCGCTGAGTTCCGACGACGCACTCGTCAACGAATGGAACGTCGCCGTGCTCGGAATGCACTTCGCCGCACTGCTTTCCGCGCGTGAGATACACGGACCACGCCCCAGCGGCCATCGCGAGTTCATGTTTGTGCAGAGCTACGATCGGACGATCGTGACCCAGGCGATTCGAGTGATCTTGTCCCGCTTCACCTGACGCACTACTTCTTGAGCGTGCGAACTCAGATCGGCATCAGCAGATGCTTACGCGGCGTGCGCATCGTCTGCTTGTCGCGCAACTGCGCCAACGCTTTACGGAGCTGCAGTCGTGTCTGGGCAGGCTCGATGACGGCATCGATGTAGCCGCGCTCCGCAGCGAGGTAGGGCGTGGCCATCATCGTGTTGTAGAAGTCGATGAAGTCGCGTCGCACCTTGTCGGCGTCGTGCGCCGACATCCCCTCGGTCTGCCGACGAGTCAGGACCGCTGCCGCCGACTCCGCGCCCATCACAGCGATTTTCGCCGTCGGCCACGCGAAGTTGAGGTCGGCGCCGAGCTGCTTGGAACCCATCACCGCGTACGCTCCGCCGTACGCTTTGCGCAGCACGACGGTGACCTTCGGGACATCCGCTTCGACGTAGGCGAACAGGAACTTGCCGGAGCGTCGAATGGTGCCCTTCTGCTCTTCCACGAGTCCCGGCAGGATTCCCGGGGTGTCGACGAGGAACACGAGCGGAATGCGGAAAGCGTTGCAGATACGCACAAACCGCGTCGCCTTCTCCGACGAGTCGGTGTCGAGCGTTCCGGCCATCACGCTCGGCTGGTTGGCGACGACGCCGACGCTGTGACCGTCGACGCGCGCATAACCGGTGAGGATGTTGGGTGCGAACAACTCACCGACCTCGTGGAACGCGCCGTCGTCGAACAGTTTCACGATGATGTCGCGCATGTCGTACGCGGCGTTGTCGCTGTCGGGCATGAAATCGTTGAGAGCCAAGTCGGATTCGGTGATCTCCGGCTCGAGCCCCGGATTGACGACCGGCGGCTCTTCGAAGCTGGTCGACGGCATGTACTGCAGGTACTCACGCACCCACTCGAATGCCTGCTTCTCGTCCGGCGCGATGTGGTGGATGTTGCCCCACCGCGCCTGGTTGTGCGCGCTACCGAGGTCTTCTGCCGAAATCTCTTCGCCGGTGGTCTGTTTGATGACGTCGGGACCGGTGACGAACATGTATGACTTGTCCTCGACCGCGACGAGGATGTCGGTGTTCGCAGGCGTGTACACCGCGCCGCCCGCACACTTTCCGAGGATCACCGAGACCTGCGGCGAGAGACCGGAGAGCAGATCGTTTCGACGACCCATCTCGGCGTACCAGGCGAGCGAGGTCACGGCGTCCTGGATGCGTGCACCGGCCGAATCGTTGATGCCGACCATCGGGCAACCGATCTTGCCTGCCCACTCCATGAGCGCAGACACCTTGCGGCCGAACATCTCTCCGACGGTGCCGCCGAAAACGGTCTGGTCGTGGCTGAAGGCCGCGACGGGACGGCCGTGCACCAGTCCGTGACCGGTCACGACGCCGTCGCCGTAACCCGTGTGTGCTGCTCCGGGCATCTTGGCGAGCGCACCGATCTCGACGAAGGTCCCCGGATCGAACAGCATGTCGAGACGCTCACGCGGAGAACAGATCCCCTTGCGCTCGCGCTTCTCGATCGCCTTCTCGCCACCGGGTTCGCGTGCCTGCTCCAACCGGACGCGGAGATCGGCGAGTTTGGCTGCGGTGGTGTCGGTCACGTGATCTTCTTCCTCGATGTCGGTACTAGCGGATGTCGGTGCCAGCGCACCGATTTCGCTTCTCGCTTGGCCTCGATGGCCGTCCTAGTTGGTGGCCTTCGCCTCCACGGCTGCAAGACGCTTCGTCAGATCGGCGCCGATCTTGGCGATGTAGGGCTCGTCGACGATCGACAGGTGATCGCCGCCGATGTGGATGATCTCCAGGTCGTCGACGACCTCGCCCCATCGGCCATCCTCGTCGATCTCCGCCCACTGCGGCTCGAGTTCGATTGCGCCGTCGTGCATCTTGTCGGCGCGGTAGAGGATCACCTTGCTGCTGTAGGGCTGCGGCGCGATGTTGGTCAGCGCGCGGTTGTCGACGAAGGACGTGCGCTGGTGCTCGATGATGCCGCCGGGGATCTTGGTGCCCGACATCGAGACCATCTCCATGATGATCGCGAACTGGCCCTCGTCGTCGGCGTCGACGAGTCGGTCCATCGGGATCGGGACGTCGGGGTCGAGGTCGTAGTTGCGAATCGCGAAGTCTTTCCAGCGTTCGAGTCGTGCCCGCTTGTTCTCCGGGGTGTCGGGAACGTCGTGGCGCGGTCGGACCACGTCGATCAGTCCGACGAACGCGACGTCCTCGCCCTCGTCGCGCAGGACCTTGGCGCAGCCGTACGCGAGTGCGCCGCCGAGCGACCACCCGATCAGTACGTACGGGCCGTGCGGTTGGACCTCACGCAATCGCGGCAGATACTGCGCGACGCGCTCCTCGATGGTGCCCTCGACTCGGTCGAAACCGATGACCGGCTGATCTTCGGGGAGCCGCTTGAGGAGCGCCTCGTACGCCGAGGTGTTGCCACCCGCGGGGTGGAACAGCAAGGCGGGCACCGGATCTCCCGCGCTCGGGTCGTACGACTTCTTGCCTTCCGGCACCAGCCGCAGGTAGCGGATGAAGCCATCGGTGTCGGCCGCGGCGTCGAGGAACTTGCGGACATAGTCCGACATCTCCTCGATCGTCTCCGAATCGAGGATGTCCTCGACGTCGATGTCGCCACCGGTGCGCTCGTTGAGCTTGTCGGTGAGCTTCTGCGCGACGTCCTCTTCGAGCACGGGCAGCTTGTTGAAGATGCCACCCGCCGACTTGCCAGTGATGACCGCATACACGCCGAACGTCAAGCGCTCTGCGGCATCTCGCGGCGGAACATCGGAGCCCGCAGCCTCTGCGACGGCCTGCTGGCTCGTCAGATCCGGCGCTGCCGCAGGGGTCGTAGCCCGCTGATCGGCCTCATCCCGCTGATCGAGCCTCGACTGCTGATCGAGCTTGTCGAGATCATCCCGCTGATCGGCCTTTTCCTGCTGATCGAGCGCCCCCTGCTGATCGAGCTTGTCGAGATCACCCCGCTGATCGGCCTTTTCCTGCTGATCGACCCCCGACCGCTGATCGAGCTTGTCGAGATCATCCTTCGCGAGCTGCTCGTCGATGTAGGAGTTGAGCGCAGCGGTGTCGAGTTCGCCTTCGCCTGCGGCCTTGCCTGCGAGGTCGTCGAGTTGGTCGCGGTGAGTCACCGCGAACGCAACGAACTTCTCGACGTCGGACAGATTCGCCTGACGCATCGCCTGCAGTTGCAGTTGCGGAATGTCGAATTCGTACTCGACGCGGTTCTTGATGCGCACCGCCATGAGTGAGTCGAGTCCCAGTTCGATCAGCGGAATCTCGCGCGGTAGATCCTCGGGATCGTAGCCCATCGACTCACCGACGATGATCGCGAGTCGATCACCAACGGACTCACCGGATTCCGGGTCCCACTTGTTACCGATTTCGTCGACGACCTCGTCGTCGACCGTCAGCGAGGTATCGGTGTAGCCGACCTTCGCCGGGTCGATGGCGCCCCCGGCTGTGCCAGCGGTGGACGTCGCAGCGCCGTCGGCCGGTTCCGCGATGCCACCGGCAGCATCTGACGTGCCCGTGACGACCGCTTCGAACAGGAGGTGGAAGTTCTTGTCCCGCTTGGTGTGCACCGTCACCGACGCACCGCCGGGGTGCGGACTCAGCGTGGTGGTCAACGTGCCCGTCTTCGGGAACTCACCGTGCGTAGCCGCGGCGCCGACGCGGGCGTCGTCGAATACCTCTGCGGCCGCGGCACGAACCAATTCGCGCGGATCGGTCACCGCAGCGGCGTTGACCTCCCAGGCGTGGCGGCCATCCGGAAGCGCGACGTGCGAACCGGGAATCCGCCCTGCCGTACCACCACTGGAGATCTGCGCAGTGAGCCAGAACGGCTTGCGGTCGAACCGGGTTCGCGGGATGTCGGCGTAATCGCCTGTGCCGAAAAGTGATCCGACGTCGACGGGATGTCCGTGGACGTAGAGCTTCATCAGGGCGTTGACGACGCCGAAGCTCTCGTCCTCCTTGCGACGCAGCGTCTCGATCAGCTCGGCGTCGTGCAGACCAGCCGAGAACGTCACTGCCGCAACGGAAATCAGCACCGCAGGGTTCGGCGAGAGCTCGAGGAAGGTCCGATGGCCATTCTCGACCGACTTCGAGATCGCCTGGCTGAACCACACGCTGTGGCGCAGCCCCTTGAGGAAGTAGTCGATGGTGTGCACGGGCTCGTGTCCCGCACGGTAGAAGGCCTCGCGATCGACCGAGCTGTAGAAGCCGGTCTCGAGACGCTTCGGCTCGATTCCGGTGAGTTCGTAGGACAATTCGCCCAGCAGCGGATCCATCTGCGACGTGTGGCTCGCGCCCTTGGTCTGCAGTTTGCGACCCAGCTTGCCCTCGGCCTCGGCTCGCGCGACGATCGCGTCGACCTGGGGCTCGGGACCACCGATGACGGTGTGCGTGGGTGCCGCGTAGACGCAGATCTCGAGGTCGGGGAAGTCGACGAGGACGTCATTGATGTCGTCTGCGCTGTATTCGACGAGTGCCATCAGGCGGATGTCGTCGCCGGTGAGCGTCGCCTCGCCCTCGCCCATGAGTCGCGAGCGCTGGCAGATGACGCGCGTGGCGTCTTCGAGTGAGAGTCCCCCGCTGATGTACGCGGCCGAGGCCTCGCCCATCGAATGCGGTACCAGCACACCGGGTTCGGCGCCGTGGTGACGCAGGAGGTCGGCAAGCGCGACCTGGATCGTGTAGATACCGACCTGCGCGGTCTCGATGCCGTAGGTCTGCTCGTCGTCGACGAACATCTCGGCGATGGAGTATCCGAGTTCGTTCTGCACGTACTCGTCGACGCGGTCGACGTACTTCTTGAAGACCGGGTTCTCGAGGTAGAGCTGCTTGGCCATCTTGCGATGCTGCGACCCGAAGCCCGAGAGCAGCCAGACCGCCGTTGCGGCGTCGGGCGAATCAGCCGAGTACACAAGCGGATTCGCTTTACCCTCCGCGACGGCGCGCACACCCTTGACCGCGTCTTCGTGGGTGCGTGCCATGACGACCGACCGCGAGCGGCCGTGGTTACGGTGCGCGAGCGCGCGTCCGATGTCGGCGAGGGGCGTCGCCGCACCCTCGTCGGATTCGAGCCACTCGAGCAGGTCCGCGGCAGCCTTACGACGCCGCGACGGCAGGAATCCCGAAAGCACCAGCGGCACAACCGATCCCTCGACCGCGCACGGGGCGAAGCCGTCGGCGGGATCGACCTCGACGACCTCGGCGGGCGCGTCGTCCTTCTTCGCCTGCGCGGCCAGGACGGCCCGCTCGGCGTCGGTGAGGAAGTCCTCGTCGTCGTCGGTTTCGACAGGCTCAACCAGCGAGGACGACTCAACCAGCGGGGACGATCCGCTGGTCGAGCTTGTCGAGACCACGCCCGACAGGTCGCTCGGCAGCACCTCGCGGACGACGACGTGCGCGTTGGTGCCGCCGAAGCCGAAGCCCGACACACCCGCGACGGCGTGACCCGAGTAGCGCGGCCAATCCGTCGGCTCCTCGACAACCTTCAGGTGGCCGGCGTCGAACTGGATGTAGGGGTTGGGGCCGGAGTAGTTGAGCGACGCAGGCAGCTTGTTGTGCTGCATCGCGAGAACCACCTTGGCGAGCGCGCCTGCGCCCGCGGCGGACTCCATGTGCCCGAAGTTCGTCTTGGCAGAACCGAGGAGCGCCGGAGCATCGGCCTGTCGACCGCGCCCGACGACGCGCCCGAGGGCGTCGGCTTCGATGGGATCGCCGAGCACCGTGCCGGTTCCGTGCGCTTCGATGTAGTCGACGCCGCGCGGATCGACAGCGGCGTCGGTGTACGCCGAGCGCAGCACCTCGACCTGGGCCTCGGGATTCGGAGCAGGCAGACCGTTGGAGCGTCCGTCGGAGTTGACCGCCGAACCCGCGACCACCGCGAGCACGGTGTCGCCGTCGCGTCGGGCGTCGGCAATGCGCTTGAGGACGAAGAGTCCGCCGCCCTCGGCGCGGATCATGCCGTCGGCGTCGGCCGAGAACGCCTTGATGTGGCCGTCCTTGGCCTGCGCGCCGATGCTGTCGAAGCCGAGTGTCGCGGCGGGCGTGATGATCATGTTGACGCCACCGGCGAGCGCGACGTCGGATTCACCCGAACGCAGGCTGCGCACGGCCTGATGCACGGCGACCAGCGACGACGAACACGCCGTGTCCATCGCGACCGACGGACCGTGGAAGTCGAAGAAGTAGGAGACGCGGTTGGCGACGATCGACGTCGACGTTCCGGTGAGCGCGTACGCGGCGGTGTCGTGAGCGCCGTCGTCGAGGCCCATGGCCGCGAGGAGTTGGTAGTCGTTGGTCGACGTGCCGATGAAGACGCCGACCGGCGCGCCCTTGAGGTCGCTGGCCGGGATGTGGGCGTCTTCGAGTGCCTCCCATGCCAGTTCGAGTGCGAGTCGCTGTTGCGGGTCGACCATCTCGACCTCGCGCGGACTCATCTGGAAGAAGTCGGCGTCGAAGCTCTTGACGTCGTCGAGGTAGCCACCCTTGACGTTGGACTCATCGATGACCTTCGCGAGGCGCGGATCGGATTTGAACTCGGCCCAGCGGTCGTCGGGAAGGTCGGAGATGCCGTCGCGGCCGGAGATCAGGGCTTCCCAGGTGGAGTCGGGGGTCTGCCCGGCCTTGGGGAAGCGTGTCGAGAGGCCGACGATCGCGATGTCGTCGTCGGCGTTGCGCTCGCGGATCCAGAAGGTCTCGGCGTCGAGGTCGAGGCCCTCGTCGGGGTCGCCCTCGATGATGCGCTTGGCGAGCATCGCGATGGTGGGGTGGTTGTAGGCGACCGTCGCGGTCAGTACGACGCCGGTCTTGTCCTCGATGTCGGCGGCGAGCGCCACCGCATCGCGGGACGACAGGCCGAACTCCTCCATCGGGCGGTCGTCGGAGATCTGCTCCGCGGAGATTCCGGTCGACGTCGCGACCCACTCCCGCAGCCAGTCGCGCAGTTCCGAGACCGTCAGTCCGCCGGCGGTCTCGCCGTCGGTGCTCTCGCTGTTGGGGGTCTCGGGGTCGGCCGCAGGCTCGATGTTCGGCTCGTTGTTCAGTTCAGACATCGGTCACCAGACTACTTGGCGGCGCAGCCAGGGCTGCGCGGGTTGTGGGCAGAAGTGGTCTCGACAAGCTCGACCAGCGGGGTGCAGCTCGACCGGCGAGTGGTCTCGACAAGGTCGACGAGCGGGGTGCAGCTCGACCGGCGAGTGGTCTCGACAAGCTCGACGAGCGGGGTGC